>JAFAMS010000166.1 GCA_019233165.1 Vulcanimicrobiota bacterium
CTTTGGCTTGCTCGTCGACGACCGCGATGCCGAGACTTTCGAGCTCGGCGAGGACGTCGTCCATCTTCTCCGAGTTGGATTCTTCCTCGGAGTTCTCGAAAATGGCATTGACTTCGTCCCAGGTGACCGAGCCGCGCTTCTTGCCGCGCTCGATCAAACGCTTGACCAGTTCGTCGAGGGTGAGCTCGGGCTTCTCCGCTACTGCGGTCGCTGATTTCTTACGCGCCATGATCGGGTGAATTCACCTCCTTCCTCTCTCTCTTGCCCTCGGTTTCCCTTAGAGCGTCCTCCAATTGATTCTGACGTTCCCGGATTTCCTTCGGTATCGGCGTACCGGCGGCCTGAAGTGACTCGATTTCTCGCTCGAGCACGACCAGCTCGTTACGCGTTTCGGCCGCCCGCCGCCGCGCGTCCAACAGCGCCGCCACGCGGTCGAGAAACTCGCGCCTCTGCGCGCTTTCCTCGAACCTGCGATGCTTCGAGCGCTCGTTGAGCTGCAGCTCGGCGAGGAACGACACCCAGTCCGTCCGATCGGCAACGAGTGCAGTAACGTCGGCGGCGGTCCGAAGGTTACTCCGCCCCGCGTAAAGGTGTCCGAGAATCTCGCGAATAGCGGGGTCTGAGAAGGCTTCGGGCTCGATCCGTCCGGCGTACTCTTCCAATAACAGGGGTTCTTCGGCAAACGCTGCAACGACGTCGCGCTCGAAGCTTACTCGCTTCGGCGCCGCAGCCAAGTGCCGGGTCATCTTCGCACCCGCGGGAGCGCGCGGCGCAAAGCGCGACGCGTCGGCATAAAAGCGGCTGTTTTGGAGGTCGGCGGGGGCAAGGCGCAAGCGGTTCGCAACGTAGACTCGCCAGCGATCCCACTCTTCCATAGGTAGGGAGCGGACGAGCCGCTCGGCGCGGCGCGCGATCTCTGCCGCGCCGGTGAATCCGCCCGCGATCCTGGAGATCTCCCGGTCGAGCATGAACTCGACCCACGGCACGGCGGCGTCGAGCCGCTCTTGGAACGCCGGCGCGCCCTTCGAGCGGACGAAGGTATCGGGGTCCTCGCCGGCCGGAAGACTGACGATCCGCGCGTTGCAACCGGCTTGGCGCAGTAGCTCGATCGACTTCGCGGTCGCCGCTTGACCTGCGGCATCCGCATCGAAGCAGACGAAAACGTTCTCGGCGTACTTGCGAAGCTCGGCCGCTTGCTCGGCGGTGAACGAGGTCCCGAGCGATGCGACGGCGTTGTCGAAACCGCCTTGGTGCAAGGCGATGCAGTCGAGGTATCCCTCGACGACGATCAGCGCGCCGGCTTTCGACGCACCGCGTCGCGCGACGTTGAGCGCGTAGAGGAAGCGGCCCTTCGTATGAACCGGCGTCGTCCCGGTGTTGAGGTATTTTGGATTTTCATCGCCGAGCGCGCGGCCGCCGAAGGCGACGATCTCGCCCGTCGTCGAGGCGGTCGGGATCATCACCCGGTGCCGGAAGACGTCGTAGACGCCGCGCCCTTCGGCTCGCGCCTTGACGAGCCCGGCGCGCAGCGCGATATCTGCCTCGATCCCGGCCTTGCGGAGCTCGTCGCCGAGCGCCGCCCATTCGTTCGGCGCGAAGCCGAGCTGGAAGGCCTCGATCGTCGCTGCGCTCAAGCCACGCCGCTCGCAGTAGTCGCGCGCGCCTTGCGCGCGCTCGTCTTTCAGCAGAAGACGATGGTAGAACGCGGCTGCGATCCGGTTCGCCTCGTAAATCGCCTCGCGCTCGTTGCGCACGCGTGCGGCGCGCGGATCCTCCGGCTCGACCTCGATCCCCGCGCGCTTGGCCAGGACGCGCGCCGCGTCGGGAAACTTGAGGTTCTCGAGCTCCATCACGAAGCGGATCGCGTCGCCGCCTTTGCCGCAACCGAAACACTTCCAATAACCTTGATCGGGATGCGCGTGAAACGATGGCGTCTTCTCGGCGTGGAACGGACACAGCCCGACGAGGTCGCGGCCGCGCTTGTGGAGAGAAACGTACTGCCCGATCAGCGCGGCGAGATCCGTTCGCGATAAGATCTCACGGGTGACGGAAGGGTCGATCCGCACGGAACGGGTGTTCGACCCCGTTAGTGCGGCGTCATTTAACCGGCCGCAGCGCGGAAGCCGAAGGGACGAGCTCGACGTCGAGCGCGCGCAGACCGGCGTGCAGCTCGTCGTGGATCTGCGCTTCCGTCTTGCCGCCCGATGGATAGGTCGCGTGTGCGTCTTGCGCGAGCGTGACGCCGTACCCGCGCTCGCGAGCGCCGCGCGCCGTCGCGTCGACGCAGAAGTCGCTTTGCATCCCGCAGATGACGACGTGATCGATGTTACGCGCGGCCAAGACGTCGCCGAGATCGGTTTCCTTGAACGCGTCGCCGAAATGTTTGTCGACGATCGGTTCGTTCGCGTGCGGTCCGATCTCAGTTGCGATCTCCCACGGCTGCGTTCCTTGGCGTAACCCGTCGTCGCCGTGCCGGACGTAGACGATCGGGATGCCTCGATCTCGCGCGCGTTCGGCGAGCAGGTTGACGTTCGTGAAAAGCGTTTTGCGCCGCGCAGGATCGAGGGCCTCGACGAGCTCGTTCTGCACGTCGACGATGAGGAGTCCCTGTGCCATGCGCGGGCGTTCTCCAGGGCGCCTTCGAGTCCCGGCGAAGCCCAACGGCGACGTGAAACGCGTTTTCGATCCGGTTCATCGGTTCATCGAGCTCGACGACGGCGAGGTCCGGCTCGTGGGTCTTGCGGCGGTGCAACGGATGCGGCGGCTGCGTCAGCTCGGGCTGGCATATCTAGCGTTCCCCTCGGCCGAACACTCGCGGTTCTCGCACGCGTTGGGCGCGCTCGCACTCGGGGAGCGCGTGCTGAGCGCGCTCCGGACGCATTCACCGGAATACTTCGCCGACGACCGCGATTACGAGACGCAGCGCCGGCTCTTGCGCGCGAGCTTGCTCTTGCACGACGTCGGGCACGGACCGTTCTCGCATGCGTGCGAGGCCGTCCTCGGCCGGCGGCACGAGACCCGGACCGCGGCGATTCTCGGCCTCGAGGACGTCCACGAAGCGCTCGCCGACCTCGGCGTCGATTCGTTCGAGGTGCTCTCGCTGATCGGCGGCGGCGCCTCGCGGTACCCGGTGCTGCGCGAGCTCGTCAGCGGCCCAAATCTCGATTGCGACCGGATGGACTATCTCTTGCGCGATTCGTACTTCACCGGCGTGACCGGCGGAAGCTATGACGTCGACCAGCTGATCGGCTCGCTGCGCGTTCTCGACGTTCGGGGAAAACCGCAGCTGGGCGTCGACGGGCGCGGCGTCGTCGCGCTCGAGTCGTTCGTCCTCGCGCGCTATATGATGTTTGCTACCGTCTACTTCCACCACACGACGCGAATGTTCGAGCACGTGCTGCAAGAAGAGCTGCGCGAGATCTGGCCGGTTCCGAGCGCGCTCGATTCGACCAAAGAGTTCCTAAGCTGGGACGATTTTCGCGTCGTCGACGCCTTCCGAACGCTGCGCTCGGAGGCTGCGACCGCACTGCGCGAACGGATCACAATCTATGGACTAGCCGCGGAGTTCAACGCCGAGCGCGACCTCACGGTCTTCACCGCTTGCGAGCGCGCGTTACGCGAGCGCTGGGGCGACGCGGTGTGGAGCGACTCACAGGAAGAGCTGTTGCACCGTCTTCCGCTGGGAGATCCCGTATGGGTTCGCACGACGCGCGGGACGATTGACGCTCGCGAAGCCTCGGATCTCATCGCAAAGCTCTCGGGAAAGGCCTACTGGCGGAAGATCTTCGTCCGCAAACGCGACGGCGACGTCTCCGAAGCCAGGCAGATCTGTCAGGAGATCGACCAGCGGATGCGACGCGAGAGCGAGCCGCTTCCGTTCGTTACGAACTAGCGAGGGGAAGCCGAGGCACGGAGCCTCACTTTCCGTACCTCGGCTTGGGCGAAGGGAGACGCTTTTTAGTGTCCGTGGGTGGTGTCGTACTGAAGGGCTTCGACGATTTGCGCGCGCGCTTGCTGGAGCGATGTGATGGCTTGCACGCGGTACCCGCCGTAGTCGTGCTGATCGTGTTGGAGCTGATCGATCATCGCTTCCAGGCGCCGGCGAACGTAGATGAGATTCCGGGCGCTGCCGCGCTCGCCGCGCATCCACGCCGGAACGGGGGTGACGATCGGGGCGGTTTGCGCTTGCGCGACGCTCGTGGTAGCGACGCTCCCGCCTACAAAGAAGGCGGCCAGGCCGAGCGCGGCTCCGAGAGGACGAAGATTCATGTGCTTCTCCGAGGTTCAAAGATGAATGCGGTGCGCCCGCACTCACCATCCCGCAATCGCTCGCGGTCCTCAACGTTCGGGACGTCGATTTTCGCGGACGCTTAATCTGTGCGCCCTCCAAGCTGAGACAATGATTAGACGGCGGCATGCCGAAGCGGCCCGCATGGTCGAACTCGCGCTCGCACAGACCGTCGTCGGCGACGACAAGGCTGCAAACCTCGCCGCCCTGCGCACTGCGATGCGTGGCGCTTCGGGTGCGCGACTGGTCGTCTTCCCGGAGGCGTCGATGTACCACTTCGGCCGCCCGAGCGATCCGCTGACGCCGTTCGCGGAGGATCTCGATGGACCGTTCGTCGCCGAGTTGCGCGAGCTCGCCGCAGGGCACAAGGCGTGGATCCTAGCCGGGATGTTCGAACGGATCGAGGGGTCGTCGCGGGTGTATAACACCCTCGTACTCGTCGACGAGGTGGGCGAGGTTCGCGACACCTACCGGAAAGTACACCTCTACGACGCGTTCGGCTTCCGGGAGTCCGATCGCATCGCGGCCGGCGACGGGAAGACGCTTTCCTTCGAGATCGACGACGTCCGCTTCGGCGCCGTGACGTGCTACGATCTGCGCTTTCCCGAGCAGATGCGAACGTTGGCGGCCGGCGGCGCCGAGGCGATCGTCGTTCCGGCCGCATGGCTTGCGGGTCCGCTCAAAGAGATGCATCTGTCCACGCTGCTGCGCGCGCGGGCGATCGAGAACACGGTCTACGTCGGCTGCGCCGACCAGTG
>JAFAMS010000283.1 GCA_019233165.1 Vulcanimicrobiota bacterium
GCACGAGCGCGGCTCGTGCCCGCATCAGGGCCTCGGGAACCAGCCGAGGAGCGCGATCCCGCCGGGCTTGGGCGCCTCGGCGGCCGGCTCCGGGATTGTGACGACTTCGTAGCGCTGCGGCTCGCGCATCCCGAGCTTCGCCGCGATCGTGGCGAGACGTTCGCGCGACTCGAGATGTGCGATCTGATCGTCGAGCCGCTGCATCTCTTCCTGCAGCGAGCCGCGTTCGGCCTCGGCGTGTCCGATCGCATAATTCAAGCCGGTCAGATTCGCGGTCAGCATGACGTAGAGCATGATCGGAACGACCAGAATCGCGAGCAACGCCAGAATCCGCGCGGAGCCGGCGTAGCGGACGCGACGTGCGTGCGCGCGCCGCCGCTTGACGGCGTGATAGGCGAAGCGCGGCGGTGGCGCAACTTTCGGTTGAATCATGATGGATCCTCAAGACGCTCGGCGATCCGCAGCTTGGCGCTGCGCGAGCGAGGGTTGCTGCGTTGTTCCTGCAGCGATGGGGTGAGCGGCTTGCGCGTCAGCGCGCGCAAACGCGGATCGTCGCGAAAGCGCGTCTTGACGATCCGGTCTTCGAGCGAGTGAAATGCGATTGCGACGAGGCGTCCGCCGGGGCGCAGGACGCTCGCGGCGGCGTCGAGCCCTTCTTCGAGCGCGGCGAGCTCGTCGTTGATGGCGATCCTCAGTGCTTGGAACGTGCGCGTCGCGGGGTGGATTCGCTCGCGGCGTCCGGGGCGATGGAGCGTGCCGCTCACGATCGTCGCCAGCTCCGTGGTCGTCTTCGGCGGCTTGCGCTTGATCGCGTGCGCGAGCTTGCGCGCGGCGCGCTCCTCGCCGAAGGTGTAGAGCGCGTCGGCGAGCTCGCGCTCCTCGACCCGCGCGAGATAGTGCGCCGCGGTCTCGCCGCGCGAAGGATCGAGCCGCATGTCGAGCGGCGCGTCGCTGCGGAACGAGAAGCCGCGAGGCGATTCATCGAGCTGCATCGAGCTCACGCCCAAATCGAAGAGAACGCCGTCGACCGGCGCTGCGACGTGCTCCGCAAGCGTGCGGAAGTTCGCGTGCACGAGCGCAAACCGCGGGTCGCGCAGCGGCTTCGCGCTCGGGTCCGCGTCGAACGCGACGAGCCGGCCCTGCGGGCCGAGCCGCTCGAGGATTCCGGCCGAGTGGCCGCCGCCACCGAACGTCGCGTCGATGTAGACCGGGGCGCCGTCCGAGCGGATCGCGAGTCCCTCGAGCGCTTCGTGGAAGAGGACGGGAACGTGCACCGACTCCGGCACGCACTCAGTACAGCCCCAGCTCGGCGACGAACTTGCCGAAGTCGTCGGCGTCGCCCGGACGGTCTTTGTAGTGTTCCTTCGCCCAGATCTCCACGCGGGTCAGCGAGCCGATCGAGACGACGTCGCGCTTGATCTGCGCGTAGGCTCGGAGGTGGCCGGGGAGCGCGAGCCGCCCCTGCGGGTCGCACGAAGCCTCCTCGGTGTTCGCGAAGATGTGGCGGACCATCCGGCGGTAGCGATCATCCTTTATAGGAGCCGCATCCAGCCGGGCGCAGAAGTCGGCCCAAGTCACCGAGGGGTAGAGCGCCAGACACGGGTCCGGCTCGGCGATCGTTACGAAAAAGCCGGCGCCGAGACGCTCCCGAAACCGCGCGGGCACCACAAGCCGACCCTTGTCGTCAAGGGCGTGCTCGACGGACCCCGTGAAGCGCGGAATCTCCGCTCGCACTGAAGGTTACCCCACTCGGCGCCACTAGCTACCACCTGCAACCACTATACGCCACCAGGCACCCAGCGGATAGCGAACATATGTTCGTTCTAAGTGGACGCTCCATATTCGAAGGAGGCGCCACGGTGCCAATAACTTGCCCCGCCATTGGCGGCTCCGGCGAGCGCGAAGCTGTTCATTAGGAGACCGGTTTGGGAACGGGGAATACGCAGCCCTTGAGACGGCGGCGACACGTCCCGCTTCAGGCCTTTATGGCGGCGCTCTTTGCGCTTGTTACGCTGGTCATTGGGCTGTCGACGGCCGCTTTGTTCTTCAATCGCATGAAAGCGGCGAGTCTTGCCGCGGCGTCACTGTATTTCCGGCAAGTCTCACCCAATCTTATAGAGCTAGGTCTGACGAGGCGTCTCCAAGCAAGCTTCGCGCTCTCGCGTGCTGCCGGCAGC
>JAFAMS010000284.1 GCA_019233165.1 Vulcanimicrobiota bacterium
AGGCGGAGTTTAGGGTTTTTTGGCCTGATTTGCGGCGAGGCTCGTCGCCATCGCCCGGTGGCGCTCGCAGGGCGTCCAACGGCACGAAGCGCGGTAATCCCGGCCTTGGGCGATGCATCCGCACGTCCACGCAAACGTGCGCGTCATCGATTCCGTCGATTGCGAAATGCGCGTCTGTCCGGGGCCGAGAACGACGTGCAGCGAAGAGAGTCGAACGTGATGTTCCGGCATGAAAATGTCCACGACGGGAAGCTCGTACCCCGATTGCTGCTCGTTGCAACCGCGGTCGCATCCGCGGCACTCCTGCTCGGGTCCGCGGACGCTCAGAGTACCACGGCCGGTGAGTGGAAAGTCGTGCAGAGCGTCACGGTCGAGGGCGCCTGGCGCGCCGTCGTCAGCGAGAAGAAAGTCGGGACCGGCGAGCGAGGCGAGAACTTCTATCAGCTGGCCTTCTCGATCGCGGCCTACGACGGGAGCGCGTTTCGCGAAAAGTTTCGTTCTCCACGCGACGGCGGTCCGTTGACCGCCGTGATGAAGGCCCACGGCGCAGCATTGTGGTTCCCGATTCAGAGCGCCAAGATCGTCGGAACCGCGACGATCGAGGGGAAACCGGCGCTCGTCCTGCAGTCGCACGAATTTGCCGCGGATTGCGGGTTAGGCACGGTGACCGTCTTTCGCCTCGACGGGACGACGGGGACCGTCAAGCACCTCGTGACCGCGACGAACGGCTGCGACCTGGCCGCGGCAATCGTGCGTTCTGGCAGCGGGAGCGAGATTCGGTTGAGCGGTCCGTACTACGGGCCAAATGCGCCGCGCTGCTGCCCAACCAAGCCGGCCGCCACGGCGGCGCTGCGGTACCGTCACGGAACGTGGACGGTGACCCCGAACTATTTCGCGATCAGCGAACCGTAAGCGACCAAGCGAGCGCGCCGGCCAGGAGCGCTACGATCACGGTGAGGATCAAGAGCGCCTTCCGCTGCTCGGGATTCGCTTCGAACTGTTGTCCGAGCATGAACCCGGCGTAGAGCACGATCAGAGCGCCGGCGGCGAGTGCCGCGCCGTGGAGGATCACGACCAACGCAAGCGGGTACGATAACGATTGTGGCAAGCCCGACGCCGGCGAATTCGACTTGTGACGACGGGGTCGCGATCGCGCGCGAGTTTCGCGCGGAGCCGCGACATGCCGCCACCGGTCGCGGCGTGGTGCGTTCGTTCCTCGAAGAGTGCGCCGTGCGGCCCGAGCGGATTCACGAGGTGATGACGGCGGCGGGCGAGGCGCTCACGAACGCGATCGAACACGCGTACCCGCGCAGCGGGGGCGGTCCCGTAATGCTCTCGATCTATTGCTGCACCGAGCATCGGATCATCGCGTTGCAGGTTCGCGATCGCGGGAAGATGCTGGAGGGGAGCGACACGCCGGAGCGGCGCGGCTTCGGCTTCCTGATCATGCGCGCGCTCGCCGATGCGATCTCGATCGACACCGCCGACGGGACCGCGGTCACGATGCTCTTCCGGAAGTAGCCTACGACTGGGCGACTGCCGCGAATTCCGCGGCGGGGAGTTCGCGCGGCGCGCGGCGTTTGCGCAACGTGCGAGCACGGTTCGGATTCCGCCGGATCAAGTCTACGATCGAGCGCAGATACGCGTCGACGACCGCAAGCAGCTGCCCGGTGGTGAGCGAGAGCCGCATCACGCCGCCGGTGCTTCCGTTCGGCCCGGGATGCGCGTCGGTGTGCGCGATCATCAGATCGCTCGGCGATTGCGCGGCGCGCGCCTCGTTCGTCGCCGAATCCGCACGGTGCGCGAAGACCATCTCGTGCACCGTCGAGAGCGCCGAGCGGAGATCGTCGGGGATGACGATCCCGCGCCGGATCGCGTATTCGTCGAAGTTCGCCTTGAGTTTCTCGTGCGACCGGACCTGGAGCTTCGGCTCGGGTCCGAAGTAGAGCTCGACGTATTGCGCGACGCGCTCGAGCACCGTCTTCGCGAAGAGGTAGAATGTCTCCAGATCGAGGTGCGCGACGTCGAGGAGGTCGCCCATTTCGGCGTCCATCGCGGCCATCTCGTCGTCGTACGCGATCGCGCCTCCCTCGAAGGCCGGATCCATCCGCGCGATCAGCTGCGCCAGCAGCTCCTTGTAGCGCTTCGCGGTCGGCACGTGCCGTTGGTGGATGAGCTCGAGGTAGCGGTAGCCGCGCAGAACGTGGCCGAGCGCCGCATGAAGGGCGCTTGCGTCCCGGATCGAGTGCCCGGAGAGTCGTTGGAATTCGGCGTCTTGGAGCTCGGCGAGTTCGTCGGGGAGCGAGGTCACGCGCGAGGTCTTCGCACCCCGGCTTCCGGAGGCCCCTCTCGCTCAGCGGTCCTTGCGGAGTCCTAACCGTGCGTTTGCGTAGTCGAGCTCGACGACAAAGCGGGCGAGGAAATCGGCGCCGACCCGAGGTCGCGTCGGGCCGCCTCCGGGGATCTCCGTCGCGCCGATCGGGACGTCGCTGAGCTGAAACGGCCCCACGCCGACTCGGGCGATCCGTCCGACGGATTGCACGCCGCGTCCGCCGACGCCGATGAGCGTGCGCCTTTCACGCGGCGTGAAGAGCGCGGGATGTTCGCGATAGAAATCGACCGGCAGGTCGATCGACGCCGCGTCGCCGGTGTCGATCGCAAGCGGAACGCCGAGCTCGTCGAGGCGGACGTCGACGGTCGGCGTGAAGCCGTCGAATCCGAGTGCGACCGGGGTTCCTTGGAGCGGCGAGCCGAGGGGTGCGAACGCGATCGTGCGACGGTGCAAATCGAGCCGCACGACCGCGCGCCCGATGACGTCTGCACCCACGACGACGTCCGCTTTGAATCCGCCCGCGTCCGGCAGAACCGCATACAGCGCAGGACCGAGTCGCATCCCGCCCAGCCGCAGCGAATCGGCGCGGACGACGCCGCTCAGGACCGTCCCCAATCCTTGGAGCGCGATCGTTGCGACCGGCGACTTGTGCAACCGATCGGCGAGATCGAGGCTCATCGAGAGGCCGGAGGCGCCCGTGTCGAGGAGGCACGTCGCGCTTTGCGTCTCGACGGTGCACGGAAAGCGCGGGCCGTTCGAGCTCAGCGCCACCTCGCCGCCGTTCGCATCGAACGTCGCCGAAGGTCCGGCGGGCGGAACGAGCGGCGATGGATCGATGCTGCGCTCTTCAAAGCTTTCGACGGTGCCGTCCGCGCGCCGGAGCTTGAACGGCAACATCAGGCCGCCGACGCGCCGCAGATCTTCGAACCGCACGATGGTTCCGCCGCCGGGAGCGACTACCGCGGCGACGAGTCCGGTGGCGCCGTCGAAGCGCGCGTCGAGGGGAGCTCCGCCCGGCGCGGTGACGCGAACCGTGTCGTTCGCGACCGGCTCGACGGTCCCGCCGGCGTCCCGGAAGCTCGGCGCGGTGAACTCATATGAGGCGATCGCACGCAGCGTCACCGAACGCGGCTCGACCGGACGCGTTTGTGGGATCGGCGTTTCGTTGTACGCGAAGATCGCGCTGCGGCTCCCGCTCTGATACGTCCCCGAGCAGATTCCACCGCTGCAGCTGCGGGTCACGATTCGATCGCCTTGCGCGTCGATCTTCGTCTGGGTCAAGTGGCCTCGCTGCGAGCCGTACGACTCGCTGACGACGTGAAACCGCCAGGGCTCGCCCGACGCTCGCGCGGCGCGCGCGAGGAGGTCGGGCGGAGCGGCTGCGATGCAGAGGAGCAGCGCGACGAGCGACAGCAAACGCATCGAAATGGACTTCACGCCGGTCGACGGCTACCTTCTCGACGGGACGCCGTCGAAACGCGAGGCGATCGACCACGTCCTTCGCGAACGCGTCGACGACCCGCGCGCCGCCCCGTTCTATCGCGCGTTCGAAGCGATCGGGACGCGAGCCGCCGACGAAGCGTTGATCGCGATCCGGGCGCTCGTTGCCGGCAAGGTACCGGACGACGAGCTGATCCGCCGGCTGCGGGATCTCGTTCGTACCGCCCGAGCAGGCAAGCGAGGGGACGCCGCCGTCGAAGCCGCTCGCGAGGCGTATACAAAGGAGCTCGGTTCCTGAGGAACACACCTCGTAAGGGGTGCGTTATCTCACCGTTGTGCTCCGCTTGTTGCTTACGCTGCTCCCCTTCGTTTTAGCCGGCGCCGTAACCGCGCTCGCCGCGCCGAGCGCGGCGCCGTTCGTCCCCGGACCTTCGGCGGGCGCGCCGGAACACGCGCACGACGGCGGCGTTCTGAACGGAACCGTCGTCGGGATCGACTACGTCCGCGGCGTGATGAGCCTCCGCGCCGAGAAGAAAGGGATGCTCGACGTCTACGTCTTGCCGTCGACGAACATCCAAGGAAAGCGGACCGGTTATTACACGATCGCCGATCTGAAGAAGGGCGCGAACGTCGAAGTGTTTACGAGCGTCGTGGGGTCCCGCACCAACGCCGAGATCATAAAGCTCAAGTAACTTGAGGGCTGCGGACCAGCTCGCTCGGGAGGTCGTCTGCGCCGGTTTCACCGGCCGGACTCCGGACGAAGCGCCGCTGGAAGCATTGCGCGCACTCGGCATCCACGCCGCGATTCTCTTTGCCCGCAACGCCGGAAGCCGCGAGGAAGTCAAAGCGCTCGTTGCGGCGCTTTCCGGCGTCTTGTCGGACGACGATCCCGCTTTGATCTGCGTCGATCAAGAAGGCGGACAGATCGCGCGGCTGCGCGATGGAGTCGTCGAGCTTCCTTCGATGATGGCGCTCGGCGCCACGCGCGATTCCTCGCTGGCTCGGCGCGCCGGCGCGCGGTTGGGTCGCGACCTGCGCAGGCTCGGGGTCAATCTCGATTTCGCGCCGGTCCTCGACCTCGCACTCGAGCCGCGAAATACGGTCATCGGTGCGCGAGCGTTCGGTGAGGACCCGGAGGACGTCGGGGCGCTCGGTGCTGCGTTCGCGCGCGGGCTCGCCGACGGCGGCGTCGTTGCGGTCGGGAAACACTTTCCCGGACACGGCGCGACCGAGGTCGACTCGCACGAAGCGCTCCCCGTCCTCAAGCTCGACGAAGAACGCTGGCGCGAGCGCGAGCTCGTCCCGTTCGAGCGCGCGATCCGGGACGCGCGAATTCCGGCGGTCATGACGGCGCACGTCGTCGTCCCGCCGCTCGATCCGGCGCGGCCGGCGACGCTGTCGCGCGCCGTCGTGACGGGGATCCTTCGCGACGAGTTGCGCTACGACGGCGTCGTCTTCAGCGATTGTCTCGAAATGGAAGCGATTGCGCGCGAGTACGGTACGGCGCGCGCCGCCCCGCTCGCGCTCGCGGCGGGTGCCGATTGCATCGTGATCTCGCACCGGCTCGAGCTGGCACGCGAAGCGATCGACGCGATCGCCGGCGCCGCTCGGGACGGCGCGCTCGCAATGGCGCGCCTCGAAGAAGCAGCGGCGCGGATGCGCCGGCTTCGCGCTTCGATTCCGGGTCGACCCGAAGCGACGGCGCCCGACCCCGAGATCGCACTCGAGATTGCGCGCGGCGCGGTGACGCTGCTGCGCGGCTCCTTCGCACTCGCAGCCGGCGGAGCGCTGACCGTCGTCTCCTTTGAAGGTTCCGAGCGCCCTTCGCTCTCCGCGGCTTTGCGCCGCCGCAAGATTCAGAGCGAGATCATGCGGATCGCGCTCGATCCGAGCGACGACGATCTCGAGCTTCTCGAGAACGTCTTGCGCGGGATGCCGGGACGCGCCATTGCGATCGTCGTCCGGCGGGCACATCTCCATCCCGCTCAAGCGCGCGCGGTCGCGCGGATCCTCGCGGCCGCCCCCGAGGCGGCGGTGATCTCGGCGCGCGAGCCGTACGACGCGGCGTTGTGGCCGCGAGCGAAGACGCTCGCCTGCATCTACGACGACGGTGAGATCAGCCTCGAAGGTGTAGCCGACGTGATGACGGGACGCGCCAAAGCCTCCGGCTCGCTTCCCGTCCGGCTCGAGCCCGCTGCAGTTCGCTGACGCGCCGCTTCGCGCGGCGATCGGAACCCGCGCATCGGCGGCGGTCGTACGGATCGAGCATCGCGGTCGCGCCGTTCTGGAACGCGCCTACGGCACGACCGAAGCGCGCGGCGGCGTCCCGGTCTTCGTCGACACGCGCTTCGACATCGCCTCGCTCACGAAAGTCGTGATCTCAACCGTCGCCCTGGCGCACGTTGCGAGCGGAGCGCTCGCGCTCGACGCGCCGCTCACGGATCTCGTCCCCGAATGGCGGGGAACGGCGCACGAAGCGATCACCCTGCGCAGGATCCTCGCGCACGACGCCGGCTTCGCATCCGGCGCAGACTATCGTTCGATCCTCGACGAGCGCGTCGAGGAGTACGCGTTGGCGCGGCCGCTCGTCGCCGCCCCGGGCGAGCGCGTCGTCTACAGCGACCTCGGCTTCATCGCCTTGGGAACGATCCTCGAGCGGCTGCGCGCGCGCAGCCTCGCGCGAATCGTCGCGGAAACGCTCGCGCCGCTGCACGTGCCGACGCTCGCGTATCTTCCGCCGGCCGCCGCCGAAGAGTTCGAAACGATCCCTGCGACCGAACGCGACGACTGGCGCGGGCTCGTGCAGGGGACCGTTCACGATGAGAAGGCGCACCTCATGGGCGGCGTCGCCGGCCATGCGGGACTCTTCGGCACCGCGTGCGACGTCGCGCGCATCGCGGATCTCTATCTGCGCGCGAGGCGCGGGGAAGACTGCGTGCCGCTGACGCCGGAGCTGGCGCGCGAAGCGGTTCGCGAGCAAGCCTCGGACCCGGTCGCCCGGCGCGGGCTCGGCTGGGTCCTGAAGACGACCGACGAGAACTCGAGCGGTGTGAAAATGAGCCGAGCGAGCTTCGGGCACACCGGTTTCACGGGAACCTGTATGTGGAGCGATCCCGACCGCGACATGACCGTCGTGCTGCTGACGAACTCGGTGCACTTCGGTCGCGGCGATACGCGCGAGCTGCGCGCGGCCGTCTGCGATGCCGCGGTCGACTTCGTTGACGGATGCGCGCGCTCGGTCTGATGTCGGGTACCTCGCTCGACGGCGTCGACGCGGCGCTCGTCGAGCTCCGCCCGCGCGGGGAGTCATACGCCTTCGAGCTGCAGCGGTTCGTGACGATCCCGTTCGAGGATGCGCTGCGACGGCGGCTCGAGAACGCGCTCCCGCCGCAGGCCGGGAGCGTTGCCGCAACCGCCGAGCTTCACGCCGACGTCGGCCGTGCATTCGCGCGCGC
>JAFAMS010000292.1 GCA_019233165.1 Vulcanimicrobiota bacterium
GAGGATCCGGACTGGGAGCCTCGCGTCTTCAAGGAAGGCGAGCTCGAACGGATCGTCGCCGAACGACAGCGATTGGATCCGGCAAACCCGACGCTCGCACAGCTCGCGCGTTGCACGCTCGAGTACGGCTGCTTCACCGCGCAGAACGTCTTCCTCGAGCGAGGGGAAGCCGCGCTCCCGGTCTCGCCCCGGTGCAACGCGCGGTGCGTCGGCTGCATCTCGGAGCTCGAACCGGAATCGGCGATCCCCGCGCCGCAAACGCGGATCGTCTTCGAACCGGCCGACGAGATGCTGGCCCGAATCGCGATACGCCACCTCGAACGCGTGCCGGCGGGGATCGTCTCGTTCGGGCAGGGTTGCGAAGGGGAACCTTTGCTCCGCACGACGGCGATCGCGCGGACGATCGAGCGCGTTCGCGCCGCGCGCACCAATGGGACGATCAATCTCAATACGAACGGAAGCTTGCCGCGGTCGCTCGCGACGCTGATCGACGCGGGTCTCGACGCGGTGCGAATCAGCCTGAACGCGTTTCGGCCCCAGACGTACGCGGCGTATTACCGTCCGCTCGGATACGGC
Source organism: Vulcanimicrobiota bacterium (assembly GCA_019233165.1). GTDB lineage: Bacteria > Vulcanimicrobiota > Vulcanimicrobiia > Vulcanimicrobiales > Vulcanimicrobiaceae > JAFAMS01. Next base: position 577 of record JAFAMS010000292.1, read on the forward strand.
CTCGACGACGTCTTGGAGAGTATCCGGCTCGCTGCGAGCCGCGGCGTGCGCGTTTCGCTCAACTTGCTCACGCACCCCGGCGTCACCGATGAGGCTTCCGAGGTCGCCGCGGCCCGCGATTTCCTGGCGACGACAAAAGTCGCGCTCGTGCAAACGCGGACGCTGAACGTCGATCCCCACCGCTACTTCGCGCTCGTTGGACGGCCCCAGGAGCCGCTGGGAATGCGCGCCGCGCTGGCGGCGATTCGCGACGCAGGGATCGCCATCGGCAACTTCACGCACACGCATTAGGCACAACGTCCGTTCGGACGGTTGCCGCGGGCCGCGGGTTCGCGGTACGCTTCTCGCATGTCCGTCCTGCTGTTGCAGGTCGCGGTCGTCGCGATCAGCCTCGTCTGCTTCTTTTTGGCCGACCGCTACATCGTCGGCTGCGAGAACGTCTAGCCCCTAGAGAATCATCCGTTCGGAGGATGGCGACCGCCTGTGCGCGGCGCTACTCTTTGGAACGATGAGTATAGACTACGTCGTCGGCCTCGTGCTGTCCGTCGCGGCCTTCGTGTACCTGATCTATGCGATGCTGCGGCCGGAGAAGTTCTAGATGACGCTGATCGGTTGGCTCCAATCGGCGCTGTTTTTTGCGCTCGTCTGCGCCGCCGTCGTCCCGGTCGGCGCCTTCATGTACCGCGTCTACGAGGGAGAACGGACCTGGCTCGCGCCGGTCCTCGGGCCCCTCGAGCGGCTCGTCTATCGCCTGTGCCGGATCGATCCGTCGCGCGAGATGTCGTGGGTGACGTATGCGTTCGCCCTGATGGCCTTCCATGTCATCGGCTTCATCTGGCTGTACGGGTTGCTCGTGACGCAGCAATGGCTGCCGCTCAACCCGCAGCACTTCGCGAACCTGGCGCCCGATTTGGCGTTCAACACTGCGGTCAGCTTCCTGACGAACACGAACTGGCAGTTCTATTCGGGTGAGAACGCGCTCAGCTACCTCGTGCAGATGGCCGGTCTCGCTTGGCACAACTTCGTCTCTGCCGCGGCCGGGATGTGCGTCGCGATCGCGCTGATCCGCGGGATCGTGCGAACTGACAAGTCGACGCTCGGGAATTTCTGGGCCGACCTGACGCGCGGGACGCTTTACATCTTCCTGCCGATCGCGTTCGTCGGAGCGCTCTTCCTCTTGTGGCAGGGCGTTCCGCAGAACTTCTCGGCCTACACCGACACCGTCTCAATGGAGGGTGCGAAGATCTCGATCCCGCAGGGGCCGATGGCTTCGCAGGAAGTCATTAAGGAGCTGGGGACCAACGGTGGGGGGTTCGTCAACGCGAACTCGGCCGCGACGTTCGAGAACCCGACGCCGTTCTCAAACCTCGCCGAGCTCTGGCTCATCCTCGTCATCGGAGCGGCTCTGACGTACACGTTCGGCAAGTACGCGCGCGATCAGCGGCAAGGATGGGCACTCTTCGCCGCGATGACGATCATGTTCGCCGGTTCATTGGCGACTTGTTACTATTTCGAAGCCCAGCCGAACCCGCTGATGGCGGCCCATGGCGTGACGATCAATTTCGAGGGTCTCGAGACGCGCTTCGGCGTCGCCGCTTCGACGTTGTGGGCGGTGGTCACGACGATCACGTCCTGCGGCGCGGTGAACGCGATGCACGATTCGTTCAACCCGATCGCGGGACTCGTCCCGATGGCGAACATCCAGACCGGTGAGGTAATCTTCGGCGGTGTCGGCGCGGGGATGTACGGGATGTTGCTGTTCGTCGTACTGACCGTCTTCATCGCGGGTCTGATGGTCGGGCGCACCCCCGAATATCTCGGGAAGAAGATCGAAGGAACGCAGGTCAAGCTTGCGATGCTCGGCGCGCTCGTCTTCGCGGTCTTTCCGCTGATCCCGGCGGCGATTGCGGTCGTCCTCCCGGCCGGATTAAATGCGATGAACAACTCCGGCCCGCACGGTTTCAGCGAGGTGCTCTACATGACGACCTCGTGGACCGGCAACAACGGGAGCGCGTTTGCCGGAATCGGGAGCAATTTGTTCACGAACCTGCTCGGCGGCGTCACCATGTTCGGCGGCCGGTTCGCCGAGATGATTCCGGTTCTCGCGCTGGCCGGCTCGCTTGCCGGAAAGCGCGCAGTTCCATTCTCGTCGGGGACGTTTAAGACCACCACGGCGCTGTTCGTCGCGCTCTTGATCGGCGTCGTCGTCCTCGTCGGGCTCCTCACGTTCCTGCCGGCCGACTCGCTCGGTCCGATCGTCGAGCACCTGCTGATGCAAAACGGAAAGACCTTCTAAACGATGCTAAGTCAAGCACGCCTGGAGCGCCGCCCGAAAGCGCGCTCGCTCTTCGACAGCGAGATCATCCTGCCGGCGATCCGCGATTCGTTCCTCAAGCTCGACCCGCGCTGGCAGGTTCGCAATCCGGTGATGTTCACGGTCGAGGTCGGAGCGCTCCTCACGACGCTTCTGTTTTTCCGCGATCTCGCGACGCACGTATCGACGCCGACCAGCGGCGCCGGGTTCGATTTTGCGATCTCGGCGTGGCTTTGGTTCACCGTCCTGTTCGCGAATTTCGCCGAAGCCGTCGCCGAGGGCCGTGGGAAGGCGCAAGCCGAATACCTGCGCCGGACGAAGTCCGACACGAACGCGCGTAAGCTCGTCCGCGACGGCGAGTACCTGATGGTGAGCGCGTCGCAGCTTCGCAAAGGCGACGTCATCCGGGTCGAAGCTGGAGAGATCATACCCGGCGACGGCGACGTCACGAGCGGTGCCGCCACGGTCGACGAATCGGCGATCACCGGTGAATCGGCGCCCGTCATCCGCGAAGCCGGCGGCGACCGCAGCGCCGTCACCGGCGGGACGCGCGTTCTCTCAGACTGGATCGTCGTGCGGATCAGCGCGAATCCCGGCGAGACGTTCCTCGATCGGATGATAAGCCTGGTCGAGGGCGCCCAGCGGCAGAAGACGCCGAACGAGATCGCGCTCTCGATCATGCTCGCGGGTCTGACCCTGATCTTTCTCATCGCGGTCGCTACGCTCGCGCCGTTCTCGATCTATGCGGGGACGGTTCAGTCGATCACGGTCCTCGCCGCGCTCTACGTCTGCTTGATCCCGACGACGATCGGCGGTCTTCTGTCTGCGATCGGGATCGCGGGGATGGACCGCGTCATGCAGCGCAACGTTCTCGCGATGAGCGGACGCGCGGTCGAGGCGGCCGGCGACGTCGACACGCTGCTCTTGGATAAGACCGGGACGATCACGCTCGGCAACCGGCAAGCGACCGAGGTGATTCCGCTCGGCGGCGTCACGATGGAGAAGGCAGCTCGCGCCGCCTACTTCTCCTCGCTCGCCGACGAGACGCCGGAAGGCCGTTCGATCGTCCTTCTCGCCGAACGGCTCGGCGTCAACGGAAACGGGACTCCGTCGAACTCCACCTTCGTTCCGTTCAGCGCATACACGCGCATGAGCGGTGTCGACCTTCCCTCCAACGGCAAAGTCCAATCGATCCGCAAGGGCGCCGCGGATGCGGTCGTCGCTTTCGTTCGCGGCCTCGGCGGAACGCCGGTCGAAACGGAGTACGCCGGGCACGTCGAGCGGATCGCACGGGCCGGCGGGACCCCGTTGCTGCTCTCCGAGGGACCGCAGATCCTCGCGGTCATCCATCTCAAAGACATCCTCAAGCCGAACATCAAGCAGCGCTTCGACCGGCTGCGCGCGATGGGGATCCGGACGATCATGATCACCGGCGACAACCCGCTTACCGCCGCCGCGATCGCAGCCGAATCGGGGGTCGACGATTTCCTCGCCGAGGCGACACCCGAGACGAAGATGGATCTCATCAAGCGCGAGCAGAGCTCGGGGCGCCTCGTCGCGATGACGGGCGACGGGACGAACGATGCGCCCGCGCTCGCCCAAGCGGACGTCGGCGTCGCGATGAACTCGGGGACGCAGGCCGCGAAAGAAGCGGCGAACATGGTCGATCTCGATTCCGATCCGACCAAGTTGATCGAGGTCGTGGAGATCGGCAAGCAACTTCTGATGACACGCGGAGCGCTGACGACGTTCTCGATCGCCAACGACGTCGCCAAATACTTCGCAATCCTTCCGGCGATGTTTGCGACCGCCTACCCGGCGATGGACGTCTTCAACGTGATGCGCCTGCACTCGCCGTCGAGTGCAGTCCTCTCCGCGATCGTCTTCAACGCGTTGATCATCGTCGCGCTCATCCCGCTGGCGCTCAGGGGAGTCGCCTACCGTCCGCGGGGCGCCGACGCCGTCCTGCGTGAGAACGTC
>JAFAMS010000493.1 GCA_019233165.1 Vulcanimicrobiota bacterium
CGGCCGGCCCGATCTCGACGAACTTCCCGTACGCGGATCCGAAGTGATTCGTTTGATCCCCGAGGGACTTTCTAACAAAGAGATCAGCGCGCGACTCAACCTCTCGGAAAAAACGATCAAAAACCACATCAGCCGGATCTTCTCAAAGCTGAACATCACGGCGCGAACGCAAGCCGCGGTCCACGCGATCAAATCGGGCCTCGTCTGAGACGAGGGCCTAGACCTGTTGGCCCCGCCGTGCAGGAGATGGGCTAGGGCCTTTTAGGCGCGCGACTCTCGCATGCGTCCCCGGAGCCCGTATACGATTCGGGTGGGGGGATCGGTGAGGAAAACTGCGTTCGTCATTGAGCCGCAAGAGCTGTTCGTCGATCGGCTGCGCCAGGTTTTGGAGCGCGCCGGCCTCGACGTCGTCGGCGTTTCGATCGACATCGATCTGCGCGCGATCGTCGGGACCGAGCCGAACGTCGTCTTCATCGACACCGATTTCTTAGGCGACGACCCCCGGGACGCCGTCCTCGCCGTTAACGGGGTGGCACAAGGCGCGGCGATTTGCGTCTACACCCAGAGCCGCGGCAGCGACGTCGGGCGGGCCTGCGTCGCCGCGGGTGCGCGGTGCGTCCTCTCCAAGGAAGCGACCGAGGACGAGATCCTTGCAGCCCTCGAGTCCGTTCTGGTCGACGGGGTCTACGCCGACCCGCGGGTCGACGACGGCGCTAGCGAGGAACCAGCGGACCCGAGCCTGATCCGGAGGCGCGCCGGATAGCGTTCACGGCGAAGACGCCGGCGATGACGAGCGCCGCGACGACGGCCGCTAAGAAGATCGCCTTTAAGATGAAGGCGAGGACCATCAGCGCCACGATTCCCAGCGCGATGAGCACGGTCAGTCGGACGAACATACCCACGATAGAGACCTCCGGTAGACTCTACGCGCCGGACTTCGGGGAGTTTCGCCCCCAGCCCTAATCGAGCCGTCCCAGGCGGTCCAAGACCCGGTAGATCGCCGCGACGTGGAACGCGACGTCGATCGTCCCCTCTCGCACGAGCTCCCGCAGCCGGTCGAGCGAGACGAGCTCGACCGCGATCTCTTCCGTCGGGTCGAAGTGCGGCTCGTGCGTCTGCTCCGCGAGCCCGCTAAAGAACAACGAGAACCTCCCGTTCGAGTTCGTCGGATCGATCACGAACGTTCCGATGCGCTCGAGATCGGCGGCGAGCGTATAACCCGTCTCTTCGCTGAATTCGCGGCGTGCGGCAGCCTCGGCCGACTCGCCGGGATCGATCGCACCGCCGGGGAGCTCGAGGACTTCGTCGCCGATTCCGTGCTTGTACTGACGCACCAGAATCGCGTCGCCCGAAGGCGCGAGCGCGAAGATTACCACGAACCCTCGCGTCTCGCGAATGTGGTATCCTTCGACGACGTCGCCGCGCGGCGTTTCGATCCGCTCGCGGCGCACGCGCATGTGCGGCGTGTCGATCACCATCTCCGCGTCGAGGACTTTCCACCGCTGCCCAGGCGGGCGCAAAGGCTCAGGCATGAACGACGCGAACTTCCATAATGGCTCGAACGGCCGGGAGCGAACGATCGACAGGCTTACAATCGGTCAGTATTACGACACCACCTACGGCACGCTCTGGAAAGACGGCACCTACTTCCCCCGCGGGACGCGCGTCCTCGTCGTCGGACTCCACCTCGATCAAGGCTACTGCGTCCGCTTCCCCGCGGAAATTGACGGCGAACCTCTGGAAACCTGGGAGGACTGGGAAGAAGCCGATTTCCTCGCGCAGGAAGGGTCGATAGGAAACGCCGCCGAGCTTTCGCAATCCGCGCTGGCGGAAGCGCGTGAAGTCCTGAACGAAGCGGAAGACGGCTGCCACCTCCACCTCCACGAGGACGATTAGACACCTCGCCGCACTGACGCTGGTTGCGCTCGCGCTGACCGGCAGCCCCGTTCGCTCGCAAGACGCGAACGGCGCGTTCGCGGCGCTGACCGCTAGGTATTTTTCCGAGCAGTGGAAGCTCGATCCCGTCGCAGCAACGGAGGTCGGCGTCCATGACTACGACTCGGAGCTCGCCGATTATTCGGCGGCCGCACACGAGCTCCGGGTCGCGCGTGCCAAGCGCTATCTCTCGGAGATCGCAGCGATCGATTCGCGGGCATTGGCACCGGAAACGGGCGCCGACTACGAGATCTTCAAAGCCCGCCTCGAGCGCACGATTCTCGACGAAACCGAAGCGCCGCAGCGCTGGCGTCACGATCCGAGCGTCTACACCGGGGTTGCCGCCGACGCAATCTACGGACTGATCGAACGGGATTTTGCGCCGCTCGCAGCCCGTATGCGCTTCGCGATCGCGCGGGAGCGCGCGATTCCTTCGATGCTGGCGGCCGGTGCGACGAATATTACGACCGTCAATCCGACCACGGCGCAAATCGCGCGGGGCAACATGGCCGGCGCGATCTCCTTCTTTTCGCGCGATGTCCCGCTCGCGTTTGCGAACGTCGCCGACTCCGCGCTGCAAGCGCAGTTCAAGAGCGCGAACGACTCGGTTCTCGTCGCACTTCGAGACTACATCGCGAAGATGAGCGCCGGGCCGCTCGCCCACCCGAGCGGAACGTATGCGCTCGGCGCCGAGCTCTTTGAAAAGCGGCTAGCGCTCCAGGAACTGACGCCGATCCCGCTCGCGCGCTACGAGTCGGTCGGTGAGGCCGCGCTGGCGAAGACCAAGGCCGATTTCATCGCGACCGCGCGCAAGATCGATCCGGCGAAGCCGCCGGAGGAGGTCGCCGCCGAGCTCGGACGCGACCATCCTTCCAGCGACCAGCTGCTGGGATTGGCGCAGCGCGATCTCGACCAGCTTCGCAGCTTCGTGCGCGAGAAACGGCTCGTGACGTTGGCGCCGGACTGGGATATCGTCGTGACGCCGACGCCGGAATTCGACCGCGAAACCTCGTTCGCATCGATGGACTCCCCGGGGCCGCTCGAAAAGGTTGCGACCAAGGCGTTCTATTACATCACGACCGTCGATCCGTCGTGGTCGAAAGAACGCCAAGAGCAACACCTTGCGTTCTTCAACAACGCGTACCGGCCGATCGTCAGCGCCCACGAAGTGATGCCGGGACACTATCTCAATTTTGCGCTCAACAAGCATCAGGATCTCTCGATGGTGCGCAGGCTGATGGGCTCGCCGACGTTTTCGGAAGGGTGGGCGCACTACGACGAGCAGATGATCGTCGACGAGGGCTGGGGCAACGGAGACCCGCGCGTTCGGCTGGCGATGCTGCAAGGCGCACTTTTGCGCGAATGCCGCTATCTCGTCGGCTTGCGGGAACACACGCAAGGCCTCAGCGTCGCCGACGCAACGAAGTTCTTCATGGCCAATGCATTCATGCAGCAGGAGCCGGCCCGTCGTGAAGCGCTGCGTGGGACGGAAGATCCGCTCTACGGCTACTACACGCTCGGAAAGCTGGAGATCCTCAAGCTGCGCGCCGACTATCAGAAGAAGATGGGCAGCGGGTACTCACTGCAAAAGTTTCACGACGCGCTCTTGGCGCACGGAAGGCC
>JAFAMS010000497.1 GCA_019233165.1 Vulcanimicrobiota bacterium
GCTCGGCGGCGTCCTCATTTCGGGGGCGTTGCTCACGCTGGATCTCGGCGTGCCGTTACGCTTCTACAAGATGCTTCGGGTCTTCAAGCCGACATCGCCGATGAGCGTCGGCTCCTGGTTGCTGACGGCGTTCGGCGGGGCCTTGGCGGGCTCGACGGTCGCGGAACTTCTCGGCATGAAGCTCGTTTCGACCGCCGGCGAAGTCGCGGCAGCAGCGATGGGCCCCTTCGTGACGACGTACACTGCGGCACTCATCGCGGATACGGCGACCCCGATCTGGCACGAAGCGCACGACCGTCTTCCGCTCGTCTTCGTTGCGAGCGGCGTGGCGGGCGCGGGCGCGCTCGGCGTCCTTTTCCTACCCGCTGAAAAGGCACGCGCGAGCCGCCGGCTGATGCTCGCCGGATCGATCGGTCTCGGCGTCTCGATGGAATCGATGAAGCGCCGGCTCGGCAAGCTCTTAGCCGAACCGTACAAGAAAGGACGAGCGGGGAGTCTCGCGAGAACGGCGCGCGGCCTGGGCCTCGGCGCCGTGCTAACGGCATTCTTCGGTCGCAAGAGCGCACTTGCCGGCCGCGCTGCAGCGGTGCTCACCGTAGCGGCGGGGATCGTCGAGCGCTACGCGATCCTTCAGGCCGGGAAGCAATCGGCGGACGATCCCAAGTACGTCGTCGAGCATCAGCGCGCGAAGGGCGACAACCAAACGTTGCCGGAGGTCGTTTTGAGCAAGGATGCCGACTTATCGACGGGCGATCGTTTGGCTGCGCCGCGATCTTCGCCTTGACGACAACGTTGCGCTTGCAAACGCGCTAGACCAAAGCGCCGACGTCACGCCGGCGTTTATCTTGGATCCGAAGCTCCTGCGCGGGGAACGTGTGGGAGCGGCGATCGTGCAGTTCTTTTTCGAGTCGGTCGCCGAGCTGCGAGCCCGCCTGCGAGGGCTCGGATCGGAGCTGCTGATCCTCGATGGGGACGCGATCGAGGCGCTTCCCCGCGCCGTTCGAAACGTGCGCGCGGACGCGGTGTTCTTCAACGACGATTACGAGCCGGGCGCGCGCGTCAGGGACGATGCCGTCGAGCGTTCCCTCCGCGATGCCGGGGTTCACGTCGCACGGTCGACCGATCACGTCTATTTCGGCGCGGACGAGGTCACGCAGCGCGACGGGAAACCGTATACGGTCTTCACTCCGTATAAACGGCGGTGGCTGGCGTCTCACTTCGAGCAGCCTCGGCCGCCGGTGCGCGCCAAGCTCGCCCGGCTGACGCGTCGCGACCAGCTACCGGAGAGTTTGCCGGTCCCGGTGCCGGCCGATTACGGTCACGCATCCTCGTCCAAGTTTCCGCGCGGCGGCGAGCGTCGCGCGAAGCAGCTGTTGCAGACGTTCGTTCGAGGACGGATCGACGACTACGATCGAGACCGAAATCTTCCGGCAATCGAAGGCACGTCGCTGCTCTCGCCGCACTTGCGCGCGGGGACGATCGGGATCAGAACGTGCGTGGCCGCCGCGGCCGGGCTCGACGGAGCGGGACCGCGCACCTGGCTCGACGAGCTCGTTTGGCGCGACTTTTACCAGCAGATCGTGTTTCACTTTCCGCGTCTCGAGCGCGAGCCGTTCGTCTCCGGCGCGGAAAGGATTCGTTGGATCGACGACGGGCGTGATTGGGACGCCTGGACGCGGGGAGCAACGGGTTACCCGATCGTCGACGCCGCGATGCGGCAACTCAACGAGACCGGCTGGATGCACAACCGTTTAAGGATGATCGTCGCGTCGTTCCTGAGTAAACACCTGCTCATCGACTACCGCCGCGGCGAGCGCTATTTCGAGCAGCACCTCGCCGACGCCGATCCGGCCGCGAACAACGGCGGCTGGCAATGGTCGTCCTCGGTCGGCACCGACCCGATGCCGTACTTTCGCATCTTCAACCCTACGTTGCAGGGGAAGACGTTCGATCCGAACGGCGCCTTCGTTCGACGGTACGTTCCGGAGCTCGCGCGCATTCCGGACGCCTACGTTCACGCGCCATGGACGATGCCGCCGCTCGCGGCAGCCGAAGCCCGCTGCACGATCGGACGCGATTACCCGCCGCCGATCGTCGACCATGCCGAAGCTCGTGGGCGTGCGCTAGCGGTATACACCTTGGCGCTCCGACGCTAAGCTAGAACGAAAACGCGAACAGCGTGTTCGACTGGCTCCCGCCGGGCGTCGGGCCGCCCGCAGGAACGTAAAGCACGTCGCCGATAACCGTCGCGCCGGTTCCGTGCCGGCCTTGCGAAAGCGGCGCGAGCGTCGCCCATGCGTTGCTGGTCGGATCGTACGCTTCGTTCTGCGTGAATGTACCGGGCGGCGACTCTCCGCCGATTACGACGATACGACCGCGGTATGCCGCGGCGGCAACCCCGCTCCGCGCCGTCGGAAGCGGCGCTCCGCTCGACCAACGGTCGGTTTTCGGATCGTAGATGTCGTTGCGGTCGACGTTACGGTCAAAGCTGTTGATCCGGCCGCCGATCGCATAGATCTTCCCGCCGAGCGCCACGACCGCAAGATGATCGCGGCCGACGGGCAGCGGAGCTGCAGACGTCCACGCATTCGCTTTCGGATCGTAGACGGAGTGGTCGGGGACGCTTCCGCCGCGATTCCCGCCGATCGCGTGAATCTTCCCGTCGAGCACGGTCATCGCAAGCGCTCCACGGTCCGCGGGCAATGGTGCGATGTTCCGCCAAGCGTTCGTCGCAGGATCGTAGACGAACGCTGCGGACGTCGCGCCGTGTCTCGGCGCGTAACCGCCTGCGACATAGAGCTTACCGTCAAGTGCAGCGACACCCGGATGATCGACTCCGTGCGGCAACGGCGCCGGCGTCGTCCACGCATTCTTCGCGGCGTCGAACGCGTCGACGCGCGCCTCATCCGGGGTCCCAAAGCCCCCGACGACGTACATCGTCGTCCCGATCGCCGCAACCCCGACCTCGCTCCTCGCGCTCGGCATCGGCGACTTCAGCGACCACGCACCGGGCGCATCCGCGGCCTGAGCGATCGCGTAGCACAGCGCCTGGGAAAGGACAAGGCAACAGGTACGCCTAGAGACGCGCATTGAGAAAAGCGATGAGCTCTTCGCTCCTTCCCGGTGAAGCCGGGGACGGCGGCGTTACGTGTACCGATCGCGGTACCAGCGAGAGGTCGTCGGCTTGACCCACTCTATCCGCTGCTCGTGGAATTCCTGCGGAGACCGAATCGCCGCATCGTACTTGCCCCGCGGTTCCTGAATCTCCGTACGACTGGTCACCACGTCCAGCGCGCCGAACTCGGGATTCCCGTGCCAGAACCAAGAATCGCCGAGATAATCTCCGTGCGGGATGAAGTGTAAACGGAAGATATTGATAACCCCGGGGTGAACTTGGTTTTCGCAGATTTTGTGTCCGATTGCGTCATCGTTACGCGCGGCTGCGCTCGCTGCGATTGCACCCCGCACGGCCGACGCGACCCGCAGCGAGTCACCCGGAAGCAGAAACGATCGGTACGAGTCGATCGCATTGGCAATAGGGTCCTTCTCGTACCAAAAATTCAGCCAGTATATGCCTTCATTGGGACCGTTGGGGTACTTAAGCGCATTGCGATCCATCGTGAAGAGCACACCGTAGGCGTCGTTTCGCCACTGATCGTAGGAGAGGGAAATCGACGGACTCGAAACGTCGAAGAAATATTTCGTCTTCTCGAGCGAGGTCCCGAAGGTCACGAAGGAGCGTATCCGCTCAAAGTCGGCGGCCCGGTAAAGTCCTTGCTCCTTGAGATTATACAGCCTGATCAGTGCGTCCATGGCGATCGTCGATCCCAAGCTATGCGCCAGAACGTGGACGCGGTCGTAGGGGTTCGTCCCGTCAGCGGCGGCGGCGGACGAAGCCTTAGCGATTGTCTCGGTTACTTTCTCGAGCATCTTCTCGCGATATTGATAAAAGTCGGCATTTTGATCGTGGGTCGTATAGATCTGCACATCTCCGAAGAAGTCCACGATGAACGACTCCATCACGGAGCGCCCGGCCTCGAACGCCAACGCCGCGACGACGAAGAGGAGGGCCCAAGAGCCCATGCCTTGGCCGCTATCATTCAGGGGCCAAAACGCGGCGATCGACAAGCCGCCGACACCCAAAATCAGCAGCACGCCGATGAAAGCGACGCGGGACCAAAGCTGCGCCGGGATCTTCGAAAGCGCCGCCCTTTGTTTGAGGAACGAAACCGTCGCTTTGAAAGCTTGCGCGATCAAGAACGCACCTATGGCGCCGGCGGCCAAGATCATCAGCGCTTCGTACGTGAAAACGCCCGCCAGCTTCGACGGATCCGCAAGCATACCCCAAAACTCGTTGAGACCGGGGTTTTCGTCCC
>JAFAMS010000105.1 GCA_019233165.1 Vulcanimicrobiota bacterium
AGCGCCGATCGTCACGATCGAGTCGGAGAAGGCGTCGATGGACATCCCTTCGCCGAGCGCCGGCGTCGTGCAGTCGCTCGTCGTCAAGATCGGCGACAAAGTCTCCGAGGGCTCGCCGCTCTTGACGCTTTCTGCGGCGAACGGTGCGCCTGCCGCTCCGCCCGCCGCGACGGCGCCCGCAGCCACGCCGGCATCCGCTCCATCGACGGTTGAGGTTCGCGTCCCGAACATCGGCGATTTCAAGGACGTCCCGATCATCGACATCCTCGTGCAACCCGGCGAAGAGGTGAAAGCCGACGCGCCGATCGTGACGATCGAATCGGAGAAGGCGTCGATGGACGTTCCGGCGCCGAGCGCCGGAAAAGTACAGTCGATCGCGGTCAAGATCGGCGACAAAGTCTCCGAAGGCTCGTTGCTGATGACGCTCGCAGGCGCCGGGGCAGCGCCTGTCGTCGCGCCGGCGCCCGCAGCAGCTCCTCCGAAAGCGGCAGAAGCGCCGAAAGCGGAAGCGGCGCCCTCGCGCGACGGCGAGGTGGTGCACGCCAGCCCGTCGATCCGGCGATTGGCGCGCGAGTTCGGGATCGAGCTCGCCGACGTCAAGGGCTCCGGTCCGCACGGACGGATCACGAAAGAGGACGTTCAAAGCTTCGTCAAGCGCGCGCTGAGCGGAGGGGCGCCGCCGTCCGGCGCGGGCGCGAGTCCCTTCAATCTCCCGCCGTGGCCGAAAGTCGACTTCGCGCAGTTCGGTCCGATCGAGCGCGCGCCGCTCTCGCGGATCAAGCGGATCTCGGGACCGAGCCTGCACCGCAATTGGGTCGCGATCCCGCACGTCACGAACAACGACGATGCCGACATCACCGAGCTCGAGGCGTTTCGCAAGCAGCTCAACGCCGAAGACCCGAACGCCAAGCTGACGATCTTGGCGTTCGCGATCAAAGCCGTCGTCGCGGCGCTCAAGAAGTTCCCGGAGTTCAACGCGTCGCTCGACGGGGACGAGCTCGTGCTGAAGAAGTACTATAACATCGGCTTCGCCGCGGACACGCCGCAAGGGCTCATCGTTCCCGTGCTCAAGGACGCCGATCGCAAAGGCGTCTTGCAGATCGCCGCCGAGACGCGCGAGCTTGCCGCCAAGGGTCGCGACGGAAAATTGCCGCTCGCGGACATGCAGGGCGGGACGTTCACGATCTCGAGCCTCGGCGGGATCGGCGGAACCTCGTTCACGCCGATCATCAATGCGCCGGAAGTCGCGATCTTGGGTCTGAGCCGTTCCGCGATACGGCCGGTGTGGGACGGCAAAGCGTTCGTGCCGCGATTGATCCTGCCGCTTTCCCTCTCGTACGACCATCGCGTGATCGACGGTGCGCTCGGCGCGCGCTTCAATGCATATCTTGCTTCGGCGCTCGCCGATATGCGCCGCACGATGCTCTAAAAAATTCTTCCCTTTCTCGCCTTCGCCGCCGCCGTGCTCGCGGCCGGCGTTATTTGGGGCGCGGGCGGGCCCGTTACGAAGTGGCTCATCGATGCCTCCGGCATCCCCGGGATCGACTTCGCCTCGCTCGCCTTTGCCCGTTCGGTGTGGGCGCTCCCGATGCTCGGCGTTGTAGCCGCCGTTCGACGGCCCGTGCGGATCCTTGCGGGAGATTGGCGTCTCTTCGGCGCGCTCGCAGCGATCAATGCGGTGATGAACGTCCTCTTCCCACTCGCCGCCCAGCAAACGAGCGCCGCGCACTTGACGCTGGTTTACGGAGCGAACGCGCCGATCGTAGCGGTCTTCGAGTCGATCTTCCGCAAAGTCTCGCTCGATCTGCGCGGAAAGGTCGCGGCGGCGTGCGGAATCCTTGGCGTCGTCGTCGTCTCGCTGACGAAGTCGACGAGCGGAGCGACCGTTGCCGGCGACGCGATCCTCATCGTCTGGCTCATCGGTTTCGGCGCGCAAGCAGTGATCACGCGAGTCCTTGCGGAGCGGTATTCCTCCGGTTTCATTACGGGCCTGAGTTGGGGAATGGCGTCGCTGACGATCGTCGCGGTGGGTTTGCCGTTCGGTTTATGGCACGCGCTCGCAGCACCAACCTCGACGCCCGTCGCCGCGGCCGCGTTCTTGGGAGTTCTCGTCGCCGGGATGACGTTCGTCGCACCGACCGCGTTCACACGGGCCGCCAAAGCGACCTCGGCCGCGGTCGCGACGGGAGCGACCTATTATCTCGCGCTCTGCGTCGGTCTCGTACTTTCGATCACGATCCTCCATGAGACGCTGCGGCCGGGAGGGATCGCCGGCGCCGTCCTGCTCTTCGTCGGGATCGGGCTGATGATGCTCCCAAGGCGGAAGGCGACGCCTGCATACCGGCGGCGTCCCGACGGGTCGTGGGAAACGCTATGAGCGTCCGAGCGCAGTTTCCCGACGAGCAAACCACAGACGGCGAGTTCCAGCGCCAAGACGACGCGTTTCGCGACTGGCCCGTTCCCGTCGCGGGCCGCTACCATCTGTACGTCTCGCTCGCGTGTCCGTGGGCCCACCGCACGATTATCATGCGGAAGCTCAAAGGGCTCGAGCCCGCGATTGGAATCACCGTCGTCGACCCGATCCGCGACGAGCGCGGTTGGCGATTCGGCGAGGGCGCCGGTTTTTCCGAAGACCCGTTGCACGGCTGGGCGTTCTTGAGCGAGGCGTATTTCGCGACCGATCCAGGTTACCGTGGACGCGTCACGGTCCCGATCCTTTGGGACAAAGAACGCAACCGGATCGTCAATAACTCGGACGACGACATTTTGCGGATCCTCGAGACGGAGTTCGACGCCGTTGCGAGGCACAACGACGTCGACTACTATCCCGCTCAGTACCGGGCCGAGATCGACGAGCTCAACCGCGAGATCTACCTCGATCTCAACAACGGCGTTTATCGGGCCGGCTTTGCGACCTCGCAGCGGGCTTACGAGCACGCCGTGCGCGACGTCTTTCGCGTTCTCGACCAACTCGAATCCCGCCTCGCGTCCCGGCGTTACCTCTTCGGCGCGACTCCGGTCGAGACCGACTGGCGCACGTTCGTAACGCTCGTCCGCTTCGATGCCGTCTACTACGGCCATTTCAAGTGCAACCTGCGACGGATCGCGGATTACCCCAACCTCTGGGGCTACTTACGCGACCTCTACCAGTTCCGCAGCGTCGGCGAAACGGTCGATTTCGATCACATCAAGCGCCACTACTACTACACACACGACGACATCAATCCGACGAGGATCGTCCCGCTCGGTCCGCTCCAGGATTTGGCGTCGCCACACGGCCGCGAAAGGCTCGGATGACACGTATCGTACCCGCGCAGCGATTCGTCGAGGGCGGCGGCTTCGTCGTCCACCGTCCCTTCCCGGTCGAAGCGCTCTCCTATGTCGACCCGTTCCTGCTCATCGATGAGATGGGGCCGGTGAAATACGCGCCGGGCGAGGCGATCGGCGCGCCCGATCATCCGCACCGAGGATTCGAGACGGTCACGTACATCATCGACGGAGAGATGGAACACGAGGACTCGCACGGGCACCGCGGCGCGATCCGCAGCGGTGACGTCCAATGGATGACCGCGGGCGCCGGCGTGATCCACTCTGAGATGCCGTCGGCGACGATGCAGCAGAACGGCGGTTTGATGCACGGCTTTCAAATCTGGGTGAACCTGCCGAAGGCTCTGAAGATGACCCAGCCGCGCTATCAAGAGTACACGAGCGCGCAGCTTCCGATCGTCCAAGACGAAGACCGCTGGATTCGCATCATCGCAGGGACGGTCGGCGACGTGCGTTCTCCGATCGAAACGACCGTTCCGACGACGATGCTGCACTTCAAGCTGCGGCCCCATACGACGACCAGCTTCGCGATCGAACCGGGATCAAACGCGATCGTTCACACGATCGGCGGGGCGGCGACGGTCGAAGGGAAGGCGATCGGCTCGCACCAGGACGCAGTCCTCGAAAATACCGCCGCTTCGGTGAGCGTTACGGCGACGGATCAAGGATTCGACGGGCTGCTTTTGGCCGGACTACCGTTACGCGAGCCCGTCGCGCGCTACGGACCGCTCGTGATGAACTCGATCGACGAAGTGCAAGCCGCCTTCGCAGATTTTCGCGCCGGAAAGTTCGGCGAGATCGCGCGCGAGAACTAGCCGCCTGCGCGCTTGACGCGCCGGCCTTTCTCCTCGAACCACGCGACCACACGGTCGCGATGATCGCCTTGTAATTCGACGACGCCGTTCTTCGCGGTACCACCGGTGCCGCAGAGCTTGCGCAGAGTCGCCGCGACCTCGCTGAGCTCGCGCGCCTCGAGTCCATGGACGATCGTGATGCTGCTCGCCCGGCGCTTTTCGCGACCGACGCGAATCACGCCGTCGTCGGGAACGGTAGGCCCCTTCTTTTTCGGCGGCCTCTTCGTTTCTCTCGGCGGTTCGACGAAGCCGGTCTCGGTCGAGTAGACGATTCTGACGTTGTCGTCGCGGCGGTTCATGGTTCGTCTAACTCCAGAAGATGCGGGCCGGGTCCTTCGCTTGCGAGGCAATCCGACGGATTGTAGAGCGGACAGTTTTTCAGCGAAAGGCAGCCGCATCCGATGCAATCGCCCAACTGGTCCCGGAGTGCCGTCAAGCGCTCGATCCGGTCGTCTAGATCTTTCTGCCAGCGTCTCGACAACCGTTCCCAATCCCTCGACGAGATCGGGCGGTCGTTGGGCAGCACATCCAACGCGTCACGAATCTCGCGTAGGGAGATGCCGGCGCGTTGTGCGACTTTGACGACCGCGATTCGCCGCAGCTCGGCGCGCGCAAACCGCCGCTGATTCCCGCTGCTGCGGACGCTGGCGATCAGACCCTTCGATTCGTAGAAGTGGATCGTCGAGACGGCTACTCCGCTGCGCTCCGCGACCTGGCCGACGGTCAGGAGATCGTTCTTGCTGAGCATCTCTTGACCTCAACTATACTTGAGGTTGTAGAGTTGCGTCCATGGGAAACTGGTTCGAAGCGGGGCATGTGGCGATCGTCACGGGCGCCTCGCGTGGTTTGGGGAAGGAGCTCGCGCGCGAGCTTCTCGGGCAGGGGCTTTGCGTTATCGTCGATGGTCGCGATGGCGGCGCGCTCGAAGCGGCGGAAAAGGAGCTGGGACGACTCGGCGATCTCGTCGCCATCGCCGGGGACGTTGCCGATCCGGAACACGTCCGGGGGCTCGTCGCCGCGGCCGAGCGCCGCGGGCGGCTCGACCTGCTGATCAACAACGCTTCGACCCTCGGCGAGGTACCGCTGCCTACAGTCGAAGCGCTGGAGCCGCAGACGCTGGCAACGCTGTTTGCGGTCAACCTCTTTGCGCCGATCGAGCTCATCCGTCAAGCGCTGCCGTTGCTGCGCGCCAGCGGTGGAGGGACGATCGTGAACGTCACATCGGATGCCGCGGCCGAGGCGTATCCGACGTGGGGCGGCTACGGCGCGACGAAAGCGGCGCTCGAGCATGTTTCGCGGGTGCTCGCGGCCGAGCTCGACGACACCGCTGTCCGGGTGCTCGTCGCCGACCCCGGCGACATGAACACCCAAATGCACCGCGACGCGATCCCGGACGCCGATCCAGATACGCTACGCGATCCGTCCGAATCGGCGTGGGCGCTTCTTCGCGCGATCGCCGGGATGCGCGAGCCCTTCGAGCGCGTGCGTCTCGCCGAGGTGTACGCATGATCGCGCTTGCTCGAAAACCGTCGCTCGTCGAGGCGGTCGCTCCGCCGGAACGAAGAGGCGTCGAGCGGGACGCCGTGCGACTGCTGGTGACCGATCGAGGCAAACGCGCGCACTACCATGCCCGCTTCTACGAGATCGCCGATCTGCTCCGTCCGGGCGATCTCTTGGTGGCGAACGACTCCGCGACGTTACCCGCGGCGCTCGTAGCGAGGCGCCAAAGCGGCGAACCCTTGAGCTTGCACGTCTCGACACGGATCGACGCGCGCATCTGGACGACCGAGCCGCGCGGCACGGTCCTCGGCGGCGAAGAGCTGCGTCTTCCAAACGGCGGTTCGGTCGTGATGCTCGCACCCGTCGAGCCGGAACATCCGCGGCTGTGGTACGGGTGGTTCCAGCTCCCCAAGGCGATGAACGCATATCTGTCGGAAGTGGGCGAGCCGATCCGGTACGGATACGTGAAGGAGCGTTTTCCGCTCGACGACTATCAGACGATCTTCGCGCGGGAGGCGGGCTCGACGGAGATGCCCTCGGCTTCGCGTCCGTTCACTCCGCGCGTGCTGGAAACGTTGCGCCGCCGCGGCATCGAGTTGACCACGATCACGCTGCATTGCGGCGTCGCGAGCTTCGAAGCGCCCGAACGCCCCGCGACCGAGCGGTTCACCGTAAGCCACGCCGCGGCGGAAGCGGTAAACGCGGCGCGCCGCGACGGTCGCCGCGTCATCGCGCTCGGGACGACCGCATTGCGCGCGCTCGAGAGTGCGGCCCACGA
Source organism: Vulcanimicrobiota bacterium (assembly GCA_019233165.1). Lineage (GTDB taxonomy): Bacteria > Vulcanimicrobiota > Vulcanimicrobiia > Vulcanimicrobiales > Vulcanimicrobiaceae > JAFAMS01. The sequence goes on from JAFAMS010000105.1 coordinate 6,460, forward strand.
CGACGGCGTCATCGCGTCGTCAGGCTGGACCGAGCTCGTGATCGAGCCGGATTATCGCGTACGGACGGTCGACGGATTGCTGACCGGTTTTCACGACTCTATGGCGACGCACCGGTGGATTCTGGCGGCGTTCCTGGACGAAGATCTCCTAACCGAGGCCTATGAAATCGCCGCCGAATCCGGATACGCTCAGCACGAATTCGGCGACGTGCATCTTATCTTGTAGATCGCCTTACGGCAGCTCGTCGTCGTCGAGACCGAAATAGTGGCCCAGCTCGTGGATCACGGTCTCCCGGATCTCGCTCATGACCTCGGCCCGCGTCGACGCAACCCGCTCGATCGGACCGCGAAAAATCGCGATCTCGTCGGGGAGGAGCGGCGCGCTGTCGTGCGCCCGATCGGTCAATGCTACGCCGCGATAGATTCCTAGGAGCTCCTCGTCTTCGTCGGCGTCCTCGAGCATTTCGAGATCTTCCTCGGACGGTTCGTCTTCGACCGAGATCACGACGTTTTCGACAAGATCGGCGAACCGCTTGGGCAACGAAGCGAGAGCGTCGTCAACCAAGCGCTCGAAGTCCGTAAGTGAAAAGCGGTATTGGGTCACCCGTTTCGTTGGTATTCGCTCCACCATGTATGCCACCCGCTGGCTTCCGATCCGCTCCGGCGATGTGGTCGGAGCCTTACCGTCAGATTCAAGGCGCCTGGCTGGTGCGGGGAGAAAACCGGCGTGAGGTTCGGAGCTAATTGGACGTTTTCGTCAGCGTCGGCAAGGCGGCAAACGAAGGGCAAGAGGCTTTCATACGCGCCGTTGAAGATCGGCTGCGAATTGAAGGATTCGTACCATACACGGTTGGGCGGAACACTTTCAGCGCGGGAGCGCCGCTCAAGGCTGTTATAGACCTGCTTGACAGATGCACCGGCGCCGTTGTCATTGCGCTCGAACGGACTTATTTTCCCAACGGTCTGGAGAAGCGCAACGGACCTAACCAGGCGCCGCTCATTGATGTGCGCCTCCCAACGCCCTGGAACCAGATCGAGGCGTCGATGGCGTATTCGCGCGGCCTGCCACTCTTGATTATTGTAGAGAGCGGCTTACGCAATGACGGTTTACTGGAACATGGTTACGATTGGTGGTTGCTTGAGGTCAACCCAACGCCGGCGTCTCTAAACACTTCCGAGTTCAACGGCGTCTTGGCAGATTGGAAGAGAAAACTCGAACTAACCGGCGGCGACACCGAGAGGCCCGCCAAGACGTCGGCTGTCAAGCCGCTCGACGAGATGACCACCGCAGAATTGTTGGGAAGCATTCGCCCCGCACATCTGTGGGGAATCGCCTCAACGGTTGTTGTGTCCGTCGCGTCGTTGTGCGCAGCGGCGTTTAATTTCGGGAGACACTATGGTCCGCACTAAATCGCAGCCAGGCTCCTGAGCCTTTCCGGCGGGCATTAGGCCACCCGCCGGCTTCCGATCCGTTCCAGCGAGCGATAAACGATCGCTTCCGCGATGTGGTCGGCCGCGATCCGTTCGGTGCCGGCGAGGTCGGCGATCGTGCGCGCGACGCGTGCTATTCGGTCGAAGGCGCGGGCCGAGAATTGGCGTTTCTCGCAGGCGTCGCGCAGGAGCTTCGCGCTTCGCTCGTCGAGCTCGCAGAAACGCCGCACCTGCGCCGGGCCGAGCTCGGCGTTACTTTCGATCCCGAGCTCTCCGTAGCGTAGGCGCTGCCGTTCGCGCGCCGCAACGACGCGCGCGCGAATCGCCGACGACGGCTCGGAAGGCGCCCTTTGCGTCATCTCGTCGTAGTCGATCCGGCCGACTTCGATCTGCAGGTCGATGCGGTCGAGGAGCGGACCGGAGAGTTTGGCGACGTACTTCGCGACGACGGCGTCGTCGCAGCGGCAGTCCGCGTCACGCGTTCCGCGCATTCCGCACGGGCACGGATTCATCGACGCGACGAGCGTGAAACGCGCCGGATACGCGAACGTGCCCGCCGCGCGGGCGATCGTGACGTTTCCCTCTTCGAGCGGTTGGCGCATCACCTCGAGCGCGCTGCGCCGAAATTCCGGCAGCTCGTCGAGGAACAAGACGCCGTGATGCGCGAGCGAGATCTCGCCGGGCTTCGGCACCGAACCGCCCCCGACGAGCGCGATCTCGCTGATCGAGTGGTGCGGCGACCGAAACGGCCTCTCGTGCAAGAGCGTCGGCTTCGGTCCAAGCAGGCCGGCTACCGAATAGATCTTGGTGACGTCGAGCGCCTCGTTTGCCGACATCGGCGGCAGAATCGAGGGCAGGCGCTGCGCGAGCATCGTCTTGCCACAACCGGGCGGACCGACGAGCAGCAGATTGTGACCGCCGGCTGCGGCGATCTCGAGCGCGCGTTTCGCGCCCGTTTGTCCGCGGACGTCGGCATAGTCGCCGCAGCGCGGCGCGCGCCGCGGCTCTTGCTCGCGCGGGAGGGCGTTCAAGCGAAATTTCGCGCCGTGTCCGAGGATGACGGTGACCGCATCGGCGAGCGTTGCAACGCCGAAGAAGTCAAGGCCCTCGACAAGCAGCGCCTCGCGAGCGCCCGCGGCAGGGACGATCACATGACGAAAACCGGCGCCGCGCGCGCCGAGGAGCATTGGGAGCATCCCGGGAGCGGGATGAACGCCGCCGTCGAGTGCGAGCTCGCCGAGCGCGACGAACCCCTGAAGCGCTAG
>JAFAMS010000228.1 GCA_019233165.1 Vulcanimicrobiota bacterium
CCGTTCGTCCGGCTCGTGAGCGACGATCTATGCCTTGCGATCCTCGCCGCGAGCGTCCCGTTCGCCGTGCACGGCGTCTTCGATCTACTCGTCTTCGACCCGAAGGTAGCGCTTGCGTGGTTCGTCCTGCTCGGAATTGCTTCCGTACAAGCCGGGCGTGCCGCCGAAACGTGAGAGCGTTCGCCGTCGCAGCTTGCATCGCGCTCGGCGCCGTCGCCGGGCGAGTCGCGTTGCCTCACTTGGGGTTTCCCGGCGAAGAGCTCGCGCAGCCGCTCGTCGTGATAACCTCGCGCGGCGTACAGGGCGGGGTCGCATGGGCGATCTTCGCCGCGACGATGCTCGCCGCGAGTCTGGCGTACCTCGCGGTCGTAAAACGCCTTGGGCGTCCTGAATCGGCGCCGCTTGCGCCCGTGTTCGCCGCTTCCTGCGCCGCGCTCGGCGCGGCACTGGCGTTTCCGTTCTTTCTCTCGAGCGATCTTTATGCGTACGCCGGATACGGCGCGCTCGCACTGCTGGGAGAGGACCCGTATCGCGTCCACGTCGTGCAGCAGACGCGATTCACCAATCCGGCGTTCGCCACGGGGATTGCGCTCGAGTGGTCGTCGCTCCCGGCTTGCGTCTACGGACCGCTTTTCGTCGAGCTCGCGAAGTCGATCGTCGCAGCGGCGCAGGGCACGCTCGCGACGACCGTTTTTGCGCTCCGCGGGCTCGTATGTGCGGCATACCTCGTCACGCTCGTCTTGCTCGCGCGTGCGTTCGGAAAACGCGGATCCACCGCAGTCGCAGTCATCGGCTTGAACCCCGTCGTCGTGTGGACGATCGCCGAAGGACACAACGACGTCTTGGCCGCCGCGGTCGTCGCCTGCGGTGTTGTGGCGTTCGCGCGCGCGCCGCTCCTCGCCGGAATCGTCGCAGGCGCTTCGGCGCTGCTCAAGGCGACGGGCGCGCTGGCGGCGCTAGCGCTTGCGTTCTTCATCGCTTCGGGGCCGTTCGCAGTCGGCGCCTTCGTGGCGCTCGCAGCCGCCGCAACGGCGCAGGTCGTCGCGAGCGGGCTCGCCGGCGGCTACCAGGCGCAGGTCGCGACCGATTTCGTCGGGACGCCGCTTGCCGCCGCGGCGCTCGCGCTGCGCGGAATCTTCGCGCTCGCAGCGGCAGGCGTCGCGCTTCACCATTTGGGCGCGGGCGCGCGGGCGCGCGCGCTCGCGGCCGGGGCGCTCGCGCTCTGGGCGCTCGTCCCGAGCCCCTATCCCTGGTATGGCTTGTGGCTGCTGCCGCTCGCCGTGCCGACGCTCGACGAAGCCGAGGGGCCGGCGATCCTCGCCGCGACGTTTTGCGCCGCGCTGCGTTATGTTCCCGACGCGGTCGGAGACGCGGCGTCGGCACCGTGGCTCGGCCTCGCGGCCGGCGCGATCCCCGTCGTCGTCTTGACCGCATCGCTCGCTTCATCGGCATGGCGCCTCGAACGCGCACAGAAAACGCTCAGCACGTGACTCCATTCCGCCTCATCGTTTTCACCCTCGCCCTCGCGCTCGCCGCCGCGACGCAAGCGCTCGCTCAGCTCGAAACGCCGGCACCTACTCCCCAGAGCGTACCGAGCGGGACGCCTCAGGCCGTCCCCGGTCCGACGCAGACGCCCGGACCGACAGTACCGACCCCCGTACCGACGGCGACGCCTACGCCGAGCCCCTACAAATACGTCGTCGATCCGACGCCGAATCCGTCGGCCGAGCCGGGCGCGCCGCAAATCCTCAAGATCGAGCTGAACGACCAAACGCTCCATCCGGGCGGTACCGTCGCGATTCGCGTCACGACGACCGTAAACGTGAAATCGGTCGTGGCGTCGGCTGAGGGTCACGACATTACGATTCAGAAGGCGCAGGACGGTCTTTTCGCCGGTCTCACGACGCTGCCGTGGTTCATCCCGCCGTGGATGCTCAAGACGTATCAAGTCACGTTCACGGCGACCGCGCCGGACGGGAGGCGCGTGGCGATCACGATCCCGATCTCGCTCGCGCGCTAGAAAATGAAAACGCCTGCCGCGCGTGCGACAGGCGTCTCGAGTTCCCGATTCGCGTTTACTGCGTGACGTTTCGCGTCCCGAAGTTGACGTTGATCTTCCGCGGCTGCGCTTTGGGATGGTAGCTCAGCCCGAGGGTGAGCAGTCCGTCTTCGACGTTGGCGGCGATCGTCTCCGGATCGATCTCTTCGGGAAGGAGCAGCGACCGCGTGAACTGCCGCTTCGCGCTCTTACCCGAGATCGTCAGGACGTTCTGATCGAGGGTGACGTTGATCTGGTCCGGCTTGTATCCGGCAACGGGGATCTCGACCGTGAACCCGTTCTCGCTCTTGATTACCTCGAGGCCGTGGTACTGAGCCACGCCCGGATAGAAGTTCCGGAACGGATCGAAGCCGAGGATGTCGCTCAACGGCGAGCGGTTTTCGCGATTCGCTAGGTCGGCCATCGGTTTTCTCGTGTCTCCTGGACAGGCGCACGCAAGAAGCGTGTGCCGAAATTTATGACACCCGAATTGTACCGCGCTCTGGCAGTCTTGTCAATAGAGTGCTAGGACTGCCGGATTCGGTCTCCTCGCCGAGCCGCCGGTCGGGGACGAGATAGCCCCGCACGTAATCGGCTATTCCCTCCT
>JAFAMS010000223.1 GCA_019233165.1 Vulcanimicrobiota bacterium
CCGCCCTCGGCGTCGGCGGCCTCGCCGTCGCGCTCGCACTGCAGGATACGCTGGCGAATCTCTTCGCCGGTCTCGAGCTACTGATCGCGCGGCAGATCAATCCCGGCGATTACATCCATTTCGAAGGCGGCGAAGGCTGCATCACCGACATCACGCTGCGCAACAGCGTGATCCGCGACGTCGCCGGCGCGCTGATCGTCGTCCCGAACCAAAAGCTTTCGCAGGCGACGGTCACCGTCTGGGGCGGCTACAGTCAGGCGCCGATCGCGCTCTCGATTCCGTTCGTGGTTTCGCGGGATGCGGACCTCGGAAGTCTCGAGCGCGCGCTCGTCGGAAAGGCCGTCGCGGCCGGCGTCAACGAAGCGCGGCTGCGCTACGTGACCTTCACCAACGACACCGTCCAGTGTCTGCTGGACGTCAAGCTGCAGCGAGAAGCCGACCCCTTCAAGATCCGCGACGCGGTGCTGAACGAGCTCGTCAACCAGACGCGCTCGCGCAATGAAAAAGGCGCGGCCTGAGCCGCGCCTTTCATCCTTGGGAGCTCCGCTCAGGTCAGTTTGACGACGTTGTAGCCTTCCCGAGTCGGGATCTTCGTGTCCGTAATGATCTTATGGGCCGCCGCCGAGTCGGGATTGGCGCAGGATTCCGCAGCGTAATCGCCGCCGACGGTCGAAGCGATCTTGAAGTATTCCTGCTCGCTGCGCCGCTTGTCTTTCGCGACGATCTCCCCTGCGTACGCCTGTTGCACCGCTTGGTGGTCGCACTCGCGCCAATAGGCCATCGCCTTCTTGCCGCAGTCGTACTTGTGTCCCTCGAACGCCTTCACGAGCTTCGCGGTCTCGGTCGTGCCGGCCGCATTGAGCCGGTCGGCGATCTGCTCGCCGGTGATGAAGCCCAGATACTGGCGCCAGTTGACCGGAAAGTCCTTGGCGAGCGGCTTGATGATGTTATAGATCGCCAGGGTTCGGTCGCCGCCGGCTTCCGGTCCCCAAATGTATCCCCACAGTGAGCCGACGAGGTCGTCGACCGGCATCCCGACGGCGACTTCGTTGCCGCAGAGGATCCCGCCGACTTTCATCTTCTTGTTCAAACCGAGCTGCACGAAGGCTTTCGTCGCATTCTGGCAGTCCGGCCCGTAGTTCGAGAAGATCATGACGTCGGCGTCGGTGTTACGCGCTTTGGTCATGTACGCCGAGTATTCGGTCGCCCCGAGCGGGTGGAGGTCCCAGCCGACGACTTGCCCGCCGTGTGCCAGCAAGATCTTCTTGAGACGTTCCGCGCCGTCAGTTCCGAACGCGTAGTCTGCGACGATGAAGTACCACTTCTTTCCGTACTTCAGCAGCGCCGGCCCGACCGCGTTGGCAAGCATCGCGTTCGAGCACGTCGTGCGGAACGTGACCGGCTGCGCTTTGGGGCCGGTGATGTTCGTATCGTGCGTCCCGATCGCCAAGAAGAACGTCCCGTTCTCCGCCGCCGTCGCCGAGACGGCGAGACCGACGGCCGAGGAAAGGCAGCCGGTGAGGAGGTCGACTTTTTCCTGCGAGATCAGACGCTTCGCTTCGTTCGTCCCGACGGCCGGCTTAGAAGCATCGTCGCCGAGGACGATCTGGTACTTGATCCGGTTGTTCTTTTTCATCGCGATCTCGAGCGCGGCTTTGAGCCCCGTTTGCTGCGACTCGGACGCGGCGGCGTAGACACCGGAGAAACCGTCGATGTGGCCGATTTTGACGGTCGCGCCGCCTCCGGCGGCGATTACGTCTGGCGGGGGCGCGAGCGGGACCGCGCCGACCTCGCGCGTTTCGAGGAGCGGAAAGCCGAGGGCGGCCGCGCCCGCGACTCCCAGCGCTCCGGTCCGGCGGAGAAACTCCGAACGCGCGACGTCGGACTCCCTACGGAGTTCGGACATAAGGAAACCCTCCTAGCGGAGTTTAGGTTGGGGACGAAACTCGGCGATGCGCAGGAAAGTTCCTCCGCAGAACTCCGGTCTCGGCCGTCGAAAGGTCGCGCCGATGGAGTCCGGTGAGCGCAGCGAACCGAAGGTCGTCCTCCTCGTTCGTCTCCTCAACGCAATCGACGAAGGCCGACACTCGTTCGAAGACTTGAAGCTTCGCATTGCCGACGCGAAGCCGCCGAGCACGCGGACGTTGCGGCGATATCTTTCGATTCTGGCCGACGCGGGCTTCCCTTGGTTCTTCGATCGCCGCCTCGGAACGTACCGCTTTAGCGAAGGCTACAGCCTCAAGCGTCTGAACCTCTCGTCCCGCGAGCTCTTCGGTTTGGTGACGCTCAAGCGCCTCGGGGCCTCGCTCGGAGGGACGCTTGCGAGCGCGATTGACGACGCGGCGGCGAAGCTCGTCGAAGTCGCCGACGCGCGCGGCGCCGTTCAGCTCGAGACAGGTTCTTCGCTCGCGCTTCGGATCGATGAGGTCGTCCTCGAGCCCGAAGCCGAGCGCGTCTTCGAAGTGCTGCGCGAGGCCGAGGTCGCACGCCGGCGCGTCAGCTTCAAATACGTCGACAAGACCGGGCGGAGAAGTGAGCGGACGGTCGATCCCTACGGCTTCATCGTCTCGGGCGGACGCGTGTACTTGGTCGGATACGACCACACGCGCTCGGACATGCGGGTATTCGCCGTCGACAACGCGAGCGCGCCTCGCATCTCGCCGACGCGCTTCGAGAAGCCGGCCGACTTCGATCTCAACGCGTTCGGCGCGTACTCGCTTTCCGGCGTCCACCACTCCGCGCAACCGGTCGAGGTCACGGTCCGCTTTTCGTCGATCGTCGCGAAAGCTGCCCGGCGCGCACGCGTCGCGCCGCAACGGCGCGTCGAAGAACGGCCGAGTGGCGAGATCGACGTCGTGTACGCCGTGGCGGAGCCGCTCGAGATCGTTCGCTGGTCGCTCTCGTGGGGC
>JAFAMS010000386.1 GCA_019233165.1 Vulcanimicrobiota bacterium
GGCAGCCTTCCCTTCGGGCCGTGCCCGGGCGAGGCGGGAGTGGCGACATTTGCACTTCCGGGAGGGCGTACGCTGGAATCGGCGTTTGCCGTCCGCGACGGCCAGAGCATTCGCATCGAGTACCAGCGGCCGATGGGCGTACGACCCGATCCGGACGCCGGCCAGGCGATGCAGGCATCCCTCTGCCGGCTCTGAGCGGACGGTTGAGCGGCGGACCGGGGCTGCTCTTCGTCGTTTCCGGCCCGTCCGGCGCAGGCAAGGACACGCTCGTCGAGGCACTCCGCGAAAATCGTCCGACGCTGCGCTACTCGGTCTCTGCGACGACACGGGCGGCTCGCGCGCAGGAGCGAAACGGAGAGCATTATTTTTTCGTTTCGCAGGCGGAGTTCGAGCGGCTGCGAGCGGAAGGGGGCCTGCTGGAGTGGCGCGAGTATAACGGCAACCTTTACGGGACCCCGCGGGATTACGTAGAGAAGTGCTTGGCGGAGGGCTATGACGTGATCATGAAGCCCGAAGTCAACGGCGCGCTCGCGGTCAAAGCCGCCTACCCGGACGCGGTGCTGATCTTTCTGGTTCCGGACCGCTTTGCGTATCTTCGAGAGCGGTTGTTGGCTCGACGAACGGAGACCAACGAGGAGATCGCGCGGCGCCTGGAGATCGCGCAAGAGGAGATGCATTTCCTCGTGCGCTTCGATTACATCGTGGTCAATGCCCAGGACCGCTCGCAGGAGGCGGTCCGCGATTTGGAAGCAATCCTGCAAGCGGAACGTTTTCGCATTCATCGTTATCAAGATAAGGAACTGTTGGGAGAACTATGAGCAAGTCGGTCTTCGGCGATCTCGATGCGCTGCTCGAGCACGCCGACTCGAAATTCAGCCTGGTCAACATCGTCACTAAGCGCGCGCGTCAACTGAACAACTGGATTCGCGTCCAGCAGTTGCCGGCGACGGATCGCCGGGAATACTTCGCCAGCGAACCGCTCGTGGATAAAGAGGCGATCAATCCAAACAAACCCGTCTCCATCGCGCTCGACGAGATTGCCGACGGACGAATCGCCTACAAGCGCACCCGCGAAGGCATCAAGTAAGGACAAGAAGATGTGCGGGATAGTCGGCTACATCGGCCAGCGCGATAGCGTCCCGATCATTCTCGACGCGCTTCGCCGCTTAGAGTACCGGGGCTACGACAGCGCCGGCATCGCCGTCATCGATGCACACGGGAAGCTCGCCGGTTCCAAGGCCGAGGGCAAACTCTCGCGTCTAGCCGAGCGGCTGCAAAACGGCGAGGCGCTCTCGGGCGCCGTTGGAATCGGCCACACCCGCTGGGCGACGCACGGGGCACCGTCGGATGCCAACGCGCATCCGCACCTGGACTGCAGCGGTCGCATCGCCGTCGTGCACAACGGGATCATTGAAAACTACGCCGCGTTGCGGGCACGCTTGATCGAGCTGGGGCACGTCTTCACGAGTCAAACCGACACCGAAGTGTTGGCTCACCTCATCGAGCTGCACTACGACGGCGATTTGGAGGCGGCCGTGCGGCGCACGGTGCAGGACGTGCGAGGTGCCTACGCGCTCGGCGTCATCTCGAGCGACGATCCGGAGCATTTGGTCTTTGCGCGTAACGGCGCAAGCCCACTGGTCGTCGGAATCGGCGAGGGCGAGATGTACGTCGCGTCCGACACGCCAGCAATTCTGCCGTACACGCGCCGGGAGATCATCTTGCACGAAGGCGAGATCGCGGTGGTCGGTCGCGACGGTTATCGTCTGACCGACTATGCCGGAGGGCGGGTGGAGCGCGAAGTCGTGGCCGTCTCCTGGGACGCCGGATCGGCGGAGAAGGCCGGCTTCAAGCACTTCATGCTCAAGGAGATCTTCGAGCAACCCAATGTCGTCAAAGAGACGCTGAGCGGACGCGTCGACGACGGCGGCGGCGTTCACCTCGGCGCCGAATTGGGCGAGATCTCCCAAGACCGTCTGCGTGCGCTGAGTAAGATCGCGATTACGGGCTGCGGTACCGCTTACCACGCCGGTCTTGTCGGCATGTACCTGCTGCGTTCGCTGGTGCGGCTGCCGGTCGAGATGGAACTCGCCAGTGAGTTTCGCTACGGGGATCCGGTCATCGATCCTACGACGCTGGTCATCGCGATGTCGCAATCCGGCGAAACGGCCGACACGATTGAGGCGGTCCGTATCGCCAAGACCTCGGGAGCCGGCGTGCTGGGAGTCTGCAACGTCCTCGGATCGCATCTGACGCGGCTCGCGGACGGTATGCTCTTTACGCGCGGCGGTCCCGAAATCGGCGTGGCCGCGACCAAGACGTACCTCTCGCAGGTCACCGTCATGACGCTCTTCGCGCTCTACCTCGCGCAACTGCGGGCAAGCGCGCCGGTCCATCGGCTCAGGGAGATCGCCGACGGAACGAAGCTGCTTCCCGCGGCGGTGGACGTGGTGCTCAACACGTCAGACGAGATACGCAAAGTCGCGCGCGAGCTTCGAAAGGCGCACAGCGTGCTCTTCATCGGGCGCTTCGTCAACTTTCCGACGGCACTCGAAGGCGCCCTCAAGTTAAAGGAAGTCTCGTACATCCACGCCGAGGGCTATCCGGCCGGCGAAATGAAGCACGGTCCCATCGCCCTGCTCGATTCGACCGTACCGGTCGTCGGTATCGCGACGGAAGACCGCGTGCGGGAGAAGATGATCTCGAACGTCATGGAGTCCAAAGCGCGCGAGGCGCCCGTGATCGTCGTCGCCAATCGCGGCGACGAGGAACTGGCTGCAGTCAGCGACCACGTCTTTTGGGTGCCGAAAGTTGACGAACTGCTCTCGCCGATCGTGAACGTCATCCCGCTGCAGCTGCTGGCTTACCATATCGCCGACATGGAGGGCAAAGACGTGGATCAGCCGCGCAACCTCGCAAAAACCGTCACCGTCGAATGACGGCGGCATGATTCGTAGCGATCGGCGAGCGCCCGACGAGCTGCGGCCGGTGACGATCGAGCCGGGCTTTCTCAAATACGCCGAGGGGAGCGTTTTGATCAGCGTCGGCAATACCCGGGTGATCTGC
>JAFAMS010000459.1 GCA_019233165.1 Vulcanimicrobiota bacterium
GTCGTCGAGCGGATGCAAACAGCCGGCGTGTAGGAACCGGCGTTCAAGGGTACTTGCGCTGCGTGGCTCTCACGAGCATTCGGAGGAGTTTTGGTAACCTCAGAGATCGATTGGCCGCACCTCGTCTTCAGTGTCGGTGCGGGTCTCGGCGTTCTTCTGATCGGGATCGGCGTGCTCGTTTTCTGCAACGGGATCGCCAGCTTCTTACGGCGGCTCAACGGGACGCTCGATGAAGTCGACCGCCAAATTGCCGCGCTCTCGGCACCGGTCGCCGAGACATTGGCGCATGTGGGCGGCATCGCCGATACGGCCGATGCGACCGTGGCGCGGCTGGGCGGCGTCGTGGGTTCGCTCGAATCGGTGGCCGGCAACGTCGTGAAGACCTCCGACCTGGCCAATCGAGCCGTCGCCCCCGCGATCGTCAACGTCGGAGCCATTCTGGCCGGGGTCACCGCCGGGGTCCGGCGCCTGGTTACCGGCCGGCCTTCCGCCGGAGACCTGGAGAACCCATAGTGGCCGGCGAGCGCGAGGGGGGCAGCGGTTTTGTGACCGGGCTCCTGCTGGGCGTGTTGGCGGGCGCAAGCTTGGCCATGATTGCTTCTCCCGAATCCGGGGAAAAAACCCGACGCAAGGTTGCCGATTCGGTCGAGGGACAAACCAGCGAACTGCTCGAGCGTGGCCGGGCGATCGTGGAACGGGCTCGCGCCCGGGTCGACGACGCCGTCACCGAGGGCATGGAAGCCGCAGCAGAACAACGGAACGAGCTCGAGAGCCGAGCGTAGGAGATACGGTGGACATCAAAGTCAATGTGCGAGAATCCGAAGGCGACGCCTACGTCGTCGATTTGGCAGGGGAGATCGACGTCTACACCTCGCCGAAGGTGAAGGACGCCATCACCGAACTCATCGATCGCGAGCACTACAACCTCGTGATCAATCTGGAGAAGGTGCGCTACATCGACTCGACCGGGTTGGGCGTGCTCATCGGCGGCCTCAAACGCGTGCGCGAACATGGCGGATCGGTGAACCTCGTCTGTACGAACCCGCAGATCAAGAAGATCTTCGACATCACGGGCCTGGTGAAGATCTTCGGCATCTTCGACGACGAGCAAAGCGCGATGAAAGCATTGGCATGAATCCCGCACCGGCGGCATCCCGCTCGAACGGCGTCGTACGGCTCGAGATCCCGGCCGTCGCCGAGTGGGTCGCGGTCGCGCGTCTGGCGGTGGCCGCGGTGGCCAGTCGCCGGCCGTTCTCGGTCGACGATCTCGAAGATATCAAACTGGCTGCCGCGGAAGCGTGCACCAACGCGATCCAGCACGGGCCGCCCAACGGCACGATCGCCATTACGTGCGAGGTGTCGGCCGAAGGCATCACGATTTCGGTTTCCGACCGCGGTCACGGCGCGCCGCTCGGCACGGTCGCACAGGAACGCATCGGCGACGCCGGCCGCACCGAAGAGCTCGGCGTCTTTCTCATTCGCGCGTTGATGGACACCGTGGAATATACGAGCGACGTTCGTAACGGGACCCAGCTCGTCATGACGAAGCGCATCTCGAGGTAAGCGTGAGTTCCGTTCCGCTCGACGCAGAACGCTGGGACCGTCAGCGCGCGCGGGAAGCATTCGCTCGCTTCTCGCGGCTGCGCGCGCATCCCGAGGAAGACGCGGGGCCCGACAAGTCGGGCGAGACCGAATACGAGCGGCTGCGCGGCGAACTCGTCGTCGCCCACCTCAACTTGGCGCGCTATCTGGCGGTCAAGTTCGCCAACCGCGGCGAGGCGCTCGACGACCTGATCCAAGTCGCGACCGTCGGTTTGCTCAAAGCGATCGATCGCTTCGATCTCGATCGCGGCGTTGAGTTCACGACGTACGCGACGCCGACGATCATCGGTGAGATCAAGCGTTACTTCCGCGACAAGGGCTGGGCCGTCAAGGTGCCGCGCCGGCTGCAGGAACTCAACCTCGCGGTCAACCGCGCGATCGAGAAGCTCAACGTCAAGCTCGGGCACTCGCCGACCGTCGCCGATCTGGCGGAGTACCTCGGAACGTCGGAAGAAGACGTGCTCGAAGCGCAAGAACTCGGTCAGGCCTACAACCTGCTCTCGCTCGATACCGAGCTCAACGGCGAGGGCGACAAGAAGGCGCAAACGCTCGCCGATTACGTCGGCCAAAACGACCCCGCGCTCGCACTGCTCGAAGATCGCGCGAACCTCGAACGCGCCTTCGAGGTGCTCAGCGGCCGCGAGCGTGTGATCCTCTATCTGCGCTTCTACGAAAGCGTCTCGCAGACCGAGATCGCCAAGCGGCTAAACGTCTCGCAGATGCACGTGTCGCGCCTTCAGCAGAAAGCCCTCGAAAAACTCCGCCACGTCTTGCAAGAATAGTCATCCTGACCCTTCGACTAGGGCGTTCCTACGGAACGCCTTGCTCAGGACTACAGCGCTTCGCGCTTTCGGCGTTGTC
>JAFAMS010000031.1 GCA_019233165.1 Vulcanimicrobiota bacterium
CTCTTCCCGCAACCGTGCAGATACATCCGCGCCGCCGGAAAACCGCCGCGCTCCGCCGTGACGATCTCTCCGAGCGAACAAACGTCGAGTTCGACGTCGTCGTCCGCATGGGCCGCGAGCCGGCGCGCGAGCGCGACGACGAAGAACGCTTTCGCGGCGTACGCAACCGCAATGCGGTGAGGCCTTGCCGCAGCGACGAATTCCGCCAAGTTGCGTTCGAAGACGCTCGCGTCGAAGACGACGAGCGGCGTGCCGTACGCTCCGGCGAGCTCGCGCGCGTCGACGCCGCCGATGCTCAGCTCTCCGTCGGCGTTTCGAGCGTGTCCGGGCGCGACGAGGACGCGCGGATCGGCCGACGCGATCATCCGCCGACGTGCGCCGGGGAACGGTAGAGCTCGTGCTCGACGATGTAGCGCCAAACCGGCTCTGGGACGAGATAGCGGACGCTCTGCGCGCTCTCGATTCGCTCGCGCACGAGCGTGGCGGATTCGCCGACGCGCGGCAGATCGATCGAGCGCACCTTCGCACGTTGCTCTTCGCTCAAATCGCCGAGCGCGTAATCGAGATCGGCGTTGGAGATCTCGTTGCGCGGCGCGACCAAGAACGCGGAGATCCCCTCGAGCACCTCATCCAGCCGGTTCCAGCGCGAGCGGACGAGCGAATCGCCGCCGACGATGAAATAGAGCTCGTCGCTCGGATAGCGCGCGCGAATCCGCGGAATCAAATCGGCGGTATAGCCGGTCGCGTCTTCGCCGGCATCGCTGAGATCGAGCGCAAACGCGGGATTCGAAGCGATCGCAAGACGGATCATCGCGGCTCGGTCCTCGACCGAAGCGCGCGGCGCAGAGCGATAATGACCGCCGCTCGTAGGCAAAAAGAGAATTCGCTCGAGCCCTTCGCTCGTGCGCAGCGCCTCCGCAATGAAAAGATGCGCGTTATGCACCGGATCGAAAGAGCCGCCAAACAAGCCGAGTTTCACGAGTAGAAGAACTCGGTGTCGCCGATGCGGACGGTGTCGCCTTCGTGGATCCCGAGCTCGCGAAGGCGGCGCTCGACGCCCAGCTTTGCGAGCACGCGTTCGAAGCGCCCGAGCGCTTCGTCGTTGTCGAAATCGGTCATCTGCGCCAAACGTTCGACACGTTCGCCGCTTACGACGTAAACGCCGTCCTCGACCGCGACGCGGAACGGCTCCTTGGGTGCCAGGACGATTCGCGGCGGCTCGGCTTCGAGCCGCACCGGTTCGGGCGCGCGCCGGATCTGCTCGTACGCCGCATACACCAGCTCGCGCACGCCCTCGCCCGTGACGGCGCTGATCCCGCGCAGCCCGGGAAGCTCTTGCGCAAGCGCCTCGAAGTGCGCGCGCGCCTCCGGGAGGTCGAGCTTCGAGATGCAGTAGATGAACGGCCGCTCGAGCAATGCCGGATTCCACGCGCGCAGCTCCGCCTCGACCGTTTCCCGATCGCGCAAGATTTGTTCGGGCTGGTGGCTGCCGTCGAGCAGGTGAATGAGGACGCGCGTACGTTCGACGTGTCGCAAGAAACGGTCGCCGAGACCCGCGCCGCGATGCGCGCCTTCGATCAACCCGGGGACGTCGACCATGACGAACGAGCTGAACTCGTCGACGCGGACGACGCCGAGCTGCGGTTCGAGCGTCGTGAACGGGTAGTCGGCGATCTTCGGCCGTGCCGCCGAGACGACGGAGAGCAAGGTCGACTTTCCCGCGTTCGGGAGTCCGACGATTCCGCAGTCGGCGAGAAGCTTGAGCTCGAGCCGCAACTCTGCGCTCTCGCCGGGTTCGCCTTTCTCGGCGTAGCGCGGCGCTTGTCGCGTGCTCGTCGCAAAGTGCTGGTTGCCGAGCCCACCCCGCCCGCCGCGAGCGATCGCGAGGCGCTCGCCCGCCGAAGAGAGGTCGGCGATCCGGCGTGCCCGCGGCGGTTCGCCTTCATTCTTATAGACGATCGTGCCGACGGGAACCGGGATCACCAAATCGGGGCCACTCTTCCCCGACTTGTTCGAGGTCGAGCCCGGTCGTCCCGATTCCGCGTCGAAATGCTTCTTGTAGCGAAACTCGACGAGCGTCGAAAGCCCGGCGGTTGCTTCGAGGACGACGTCGCCGCCCTTCCCTCCGTCGCCGCCGGCGGGGCCGCCTTTGGGCACGTACTTCTCACGACGCCACGCAACAACACCATCGCCGCCCTTTCCGGCGGCGACGGTGATCTGCGCTTCGTCGATGAATTGCGTTTAGGCGCTTACCACGTTCACGTGCGTGCGGTTTCGCGCACTCGTGAACTCGACGCGCCCCTCGATCAGCGCGAAGAGCGTGTGATCCTTCCCCATGCCGACGCCGCGGCCGGGATGAAACTTCGTGCCGCGCTGGCGGACGATGATGCTCCCCGGGGTGGCGCGCTGGCCGCCGAAAAGCTTGACGCCGAGCCGCTGAGCGTTTGAGTCGCGGCCGTTACGGGTCGAGCCGGCGCCCTTCTTGGACGCGAAGAGCTGGAGGTCGAATACGAACATAGCCGACCGAGTATACCAGGGGCCCGCGGAGGGCGGCAACCCCGCGGCCGGCGGTCGGCTTGGCGGGCGAACCTAGACGCGAGCGTACGGTTGGGTCGAGTCGCGGACGACGAGCGAAACCGGTAGGAGGATGACGCGTGGTTCGGCACCCTGGCACGCTTCGAAGGCGAGGTCGGCGGCGCGCCGCCCGAGCTCGTAGTAGGAAACGCGCAACGTCGTCAGCGGCGGGTTCAAGTGCGCCGCGAAATCCTGATCATCGAATCCGACGACCGCGAGATCGTACGGGATCCGCAAGCGGCGCTTGTGCGCGGCGTCGTACACGCCGAGTGCGAGATTGTCGGAACACGCGAAGATCGCGCTCGGCGGTTGCGCGCGGTCGAGGAGCGCGGCCGCACATAACTCTCCGGCGCGTTGCACCGGGCGTTCGGCGGTGACGATCAATCGCTCGTCGACCGGGATGCGCGCCTTTTCGTACGCACGCCGATAGCCTGCGATCTTCGCTTCGTAGATCGCGCGCGAGACCGTGGTGACGATCAATCCGATCCGCGCGTGTCCGCGGGCGAGCAGATGCGACGTTGCGGCTTCGCTTCCGGCGACGTCGTCGGTGCTCACGGCGCTTCCCCCGGCTGGTGCCGGACGTTTGAGCGCGACGAAGGGGATCTCGCGTTCGCGCAGGGACGCGACGAGCGCGTCGTCGGCGTCGCCGGCGGTCCGCAAGAGCACGGCGTCGATGCGCTGCGTTTCGAGGAGTTTGCGCAGCGCCGCCGGCGCCTGCGCGGCTTCGTCGACCGGAACGACCGAGAGCGTCGCATCCCGAACGTAAACAGACGACGCGATCCCGCCCGCAAGCTGCCCGAAGATCTCGCTCGACGGACGCCACCATTCCGGCGCAAAACCGACCGAGACGAGCGCGACGTGCGCGTGCCTCGGCCGTGAACGTTCGGCGACGAAGATTCCGCGCCCCGGACGTTGGCGGACGAGGCCGTCTTTCATCAGCTCCAGGACGGCGCGCCGTGCGGTGATCGAGCTGACCGCGTAGCGTTCGCAGAGTTGCGGGAGCGACGGGATTTGGGCGCCAGCTCGCAGGCTTCCGTCGCCGATCGCGGCCGCGAGCTCGCGGCGAATCCGCTCGTAGCGCGGCTCCGGCGAAGGTGCGACCCTGTATGCAGCCATGAGGTCCCTTCCTCATAACACGGCGACCGCAAGGCGCCTAGAGGGAATTTGCATTCACCCTCCGCGAGTACCGCGAGAGCGTTTCCAGCGAGGACGGACGAGTGGCAAAGATCGCGATGATCGGCGCAGGGATGATGGCGAGTGGGATGGTCGAGCGCTGGTGCTCGGCCGGAGAACAGGTGCACGTTTGGAATCGGACGTCCGAAAAGGCGCGCGCGCTCGAGAAATTCGGCGCGAAGGCGTTCGACGATCCGGCGGCGGCGGTGCAAGGCGTCGAGAGCATTCACATCATGCTCTCGGACGATGCGTCGGTCGATCGCCTCTTCGACCGAATTCTCGAGCGTATTGCGAAGGGGACGTTGACGATCGACCATACCACGGTCTCGCCGCAGGGAACCCTCGCGCGTTTCGAGCGCACCGAGCGCGCGGGGATCGAGTTCCTGCACGCGCCGGTGTTCATGTCGCCCCAGGCGACGCGCGACGGAGGCGGCGTGATGCTCGCTTCCGGGCCGCGAGCGCGCTTCGAACGCGCGCAGCCCGAGCTCAAGCGAATGACCGGCGATTTGTGGTATCTCGGCGAGCGTCCGGACAAAGCCGCGGCGTTCAAGCTCTTCGGCAACGAACTGATCGTGTTCATCGTCGCCGGGCTCGCGGACGTCTACATGCTCGCAAAAGGCCTCGGCATCGAGCCGGCCGAGGCGCACGAGCTCTTTTCGCACTTCAAGCCGTCGGTGACCGTCGACATCCGCGGCAAGAAGATGGCCGCCGGCGATTTCGGCTCGGCGTTCGATCTGGCCATGGCGCGCAAGGACGTTCGCTTGATGCTCGAAGCCGCCGCGGCGAACGGGGTCGAGATGGCGGTGCTCCCCGAGATCGCGCGCCGGATGGATGCGATGATCGAGCGAGGTTACGGCGCCAAAGACGTCGGCGTCCTCGCCGCCGACGCCCTCGGGGAAAGCAGGGTCCCCGCGGGGCACGGCTAACCGTCGGGCGCTTGAAAGAAACAGGAAAACGCAGGGTCGTCGCGACCGGGCTCGGCGCGATTACGCCGCTCGGGGCCACCCGGGAGGCTTTTTGGGAAGGGCTGGTTGCCGGACGGAGCGGCGTCGGCCCGATCACGGCCTTCGACGCCTCGCCCTTGCGCGCCCGAATCGCCGCCGAGATCAGAGACTTCGATCCCGATACCGCGCTCGGCCGGCGCGATGCCCGGCGGATGGACCGGTACGCCCAACTCGCGATGGTCGCCGCCGACGAGGCGCTCGCCGACGCGAGCATTCCGGACGATCCACAGCTGCGCAATCAGATCGGGGTCGTCGTCGGGACGGGCATCGGCGGAATCGTCACGATCCAAGAGACGACCTTCAAAGTCGCCGAAACGCAAGACATCTCGCGGATCTCGCCGTTCTTCGTTCCGATGCTGATGGCGAACGCCGCGCCGGCGCAGATCTCGATGAAGTACGGCTTTCGCGGTCCGCTCTACGCCGTTTCGAGTGCCTGCGCGAGCGCGAACGACGCGATCATCGCCGCGTACGAAACGATCGTGCGTGGGGATGCCGAGATGATGGTCACCGGCGGGACGGAGGCGACGATCACCTCGATCGCGGTCGGCGGCTTCGACTCGATGAAAGCGCTTTCGTCCCGTAACGACGAGCCCGAACGAGCCAGCCGTCCCTTCGATCGCGACCGCGACGGCTTCGTCTTAGGCGAAGGTGCCGGGATCATCGTGCTCGAGGAACGCGAGCGCGCCTTGCGCCGCGGCGCGAAGATCTACGGCGAGATGCTCGGTTACGGACAGTCCGCCGACGCCTACAATCTCGTCGCCGTCGATCCCGACGGCTTGGGGGTGACGCTCGCCCTCGAGCGCGCCCTTGCGAGCGCGGCGCTCGCCCCCGGCGACGTCGACTACATCAACGCGCACGGGACCTCGACGCCGATCGGCGATCCGGCCGAGAGCAAGGCGATCGAAAAAGTTTGGGGAGAAGCCGCGAACCGGGTTGCGGTCTCGTCGACGAAGAGCATGCACGGA
>JAFAMS010000084.1 GCA_019233165.1 Vulcanimicrobiota bacterium
AGCGGCGCACGAGGCGGGCCACGTCGTTCTCAGTCCCATGCAACGCCGCCGCGTGCACGCGATGGTCGGCTAGGTCGTAAAGCGCGTCGCGATTACTCGACGCGAACCACACCGCATGCCCGCCCCGCGCGTTGAGATGTCCCGCGAGCAGGCCGAGCGCCGGTTCGCATCCGCTCGCAAAAACCGTCTCCTCGAGTGCGTGACGATCCGCGAGCGGCTCGATCCGCGCCCGAGTTCTCGCGGCGCTTGCGACGAGCGCCCCGGCCGGCTCGACGAGGGCGGACTCTCGCGCGTCGAGCGGCCGGGCAACGACCCGGCCCCCGACGATCGCGGTGGCGACGCGGCGGCTCGCGGCGTGCGGCCCGGAGAGTTCGGCGTCGAGACTGGCCACCGTCGTGCCGAAGAGCTCCTCGACGCTCGAGCGCAGGACCCTGGCGAGCGCGAGTGCGACGCCGACGCCGGGCTGCACGCGTCCGGCCTCGATCGCGCCGACGGCTTGCCGCGTGATGCCTGCGGCCCGCGCGACGTCACCTTGTGAGAGCCCGCGGGCGCGCCGCATGCGCGAGAGCGGGGAGGCAACGGAAGATGTCACATTGTCGGGTTTGTTTTCTAGCCGAGCGCCCCCTCTGCGTTAAGGTTTCGTCAAAGCAGGGCGGGCGGCTAGGCCCTACCCCCTAAGCGCGGTAACCTGACCAGGCAATGGTCCCTCAAACGTGGCGGGTGCTCGTTGCGGACGACGACCCCGACATGCGCACGTTGATCGCGACCGTTCTTCGCGGCGGCGCCTACGAGGTGGTGCTGTGCGAGGACGCCGAGTCGGCGTAGGTCCGTGCGAAGGATGAGAAACCCTACGACATCATCATTTGCGATTTCATGCTCCCCGGCATGTCCGGCCTCGAGTTGGTCCAAAGACTACGCAGTTCTCCGCAAACGAAGACGGTGCCGATCCTGATGATCAGCGCCCACACCAACTACGGGATGGCCGATCGTGCGAAAGCTGCCGGGGCGAACGGTTTCCTCAACAAGCCATTCACGCTCTCGCAGTTGCGGAGCGCGCTGGCGGCCGTCTTGCACGCGAAAGGCGAAAGCGCGGTTACGAGCCGCTAGCGCGGCGAACTCTTGACCGCATTCCTCAAAGTAGCGCTGATAGCGTTTTCGCTTGCGCTCGACGTCTTCGCCGTTTGCGTCGGGGTCGGCGTTCGTGGACCCAAACGAGCACAACGAATCCGCATCGGCCTGGCATTCGCGAGCGCCGAGGTCGGCATGAACGTCCTTGGCGCGCTTCTCGGGCACGTGGCAGGACGGTTGATCGGTGAAGTCGCGGCGTATATCGGCTTCGGTGCGCTGATCGTTCTGGGGATTTACATCGTTGTCGAGAGCCTGCGCGAAGAGTCGGGCGAGCTCGATCTCTCGACAGGCTGGGGCCTGCTCGTCGGCGCGCTCTCGATCAGCATGGACTCGCTCGGAGTGGGGTTCACCCTTCCGTACCTCGGGGTCCCGATCGTCGCCTCGCTGGCGACCATCTTCGTGGTCTCGCTCGGCTCGACCGCGACCGGACTCTGGGTTGGGAGAACCGTCGGAACGCGCCTTGCAGGCTACGCCGGAGTCGTCTCGGGGGTCACCCTTTCGCTGACGGGCGCTGGATTCGCCGCCGCGCGCTACTTCGGGATCGGGTGAGCAGTTGAAGCTCCGCGGCGTGGTCGCGGGGAGCACGCTGTACGCGCTCGTCTACGCGCTGCTTGGGTGGGATCGATACGCAACCTATCACAGCGGCGCAGACCTGGGGTTGTTCGTGCAGACGCTCTCGACGGCGTTCGAACGTGACGGATTTCGGAACACGCTCGAAGGCGCGAACCATTTCACCTATCACTTCTCCCCAGTGCTTTACCTCGTCGCGCCGCCGCTGATCGTCTTCAAGACGCCGCTCGTCCTCGTCGTCGTCCAAGCCGTTGCCTGCGCGCTCGTCGCATCCGGGCTTTACGCGGTCGCTCGCCGCCGCACGAGCGAACGGACCGCATTTGCGATCGCGGCGATCGGCTGGGTCTATCCGCCGCTCGCCGGCGTGACCTTCACCGATTTTCACGAGAACGGGCTCGTCCCGGCCGCGACCGTCTGGTTGTTGTGGGCCCTCGATGCGAATCGCCTGAAGCTTGCAGCGCTCTTCGCGCTCTGTTTGCTGGCGATAAAGGAAGACCAGGGTTTGATCTTGGCAGCCGCCGGAATCGGCACCGCCGTCGCGTTCGGAATCCGCGGCCACCGTCCGCGGGCGTGGTTCGGCGTCGCGATGACGCTCGCGGCGCTCGCGATCTTCGCGCTGTATTTCACCGTCGTGCGGCCGCTTGC
>JAFAMS010000143.1 GCA_019233165.1 Vulcanimicrobiota bacterium
ACGTGTTCCCCCGGGCGACGACGCGCGGATACATCAGCAGTTCGCCGTTGCGCCCTCGCGCGAGCGCGGGGTTGAGGACTCCCTCCACCTCGAGGGGCGACCCGTCGGGTTCCATGACGATCCCTAGGCGCTGCACGTCCGTGAGGACGCGCGTGGCAAATTCTTCGATCACTGCTTTTCGATTACAGAGCGCGCTCGGCTCCGGACCTCCTGGGGAGATAACGCACGACGGTCGCTCGATGTATCGAGCAGCCGTTGCGCGTTGCCGGCGCTTTTCCGGTTGGTTCGTCCCAGGGCCGCATACTGCATTCCTATCGACACCATATTATCGGTCGGCACAAGCCCCGGCGGTAGGGCTCAGCGGAGGGTCGTCGTGGCGATTGGGTCGCCGCTCGGGGTAACCACGTCGACGGTCGAGCCCGACCGGTAGACCGCGTTGGGGACGATCCAGAGGGTGTAGGTCCGGTATTCCCTGGTCGGGGCCGCGTCGAGCGGCTCCTTTTCAAAGGCGACAATCCGAACCCGATCGCTGTTGGCCCGGATCGACTCGATCACCTGACGGTAGCCGCTGTCCTTGTGGGGGCCCATCAGGAGCACGACCCCGAACTCGTGGTTGAACCGGATCGGCGCCTTGATCCCGAGCTCCTCGAGCTCCCGGGGGTTGCGCAGAACGAGGATCTGCGCGCTCCCGAGTACCGTCGTCGTCCCCTGGGCATACGTCTTGACGCGAACCTCGCGGCACCCGGCAAGCGCCAGGACAATGGTTGCCAGCGCGAGCAGCCGTCGCATCGGCCCGACGTTTCGGGGACGACCCGAGGATACCCCGGCTCCCATACGAGAACTCATCAAACCCCAACTACACCCCGAGGTTCCTATGCTCGCACCGCTCGTCCTCATCGTTGCGATCGCATCTTCCGGGATACCCAGCGATACGAGCACGTCCGCAGCCCCCTCGCCGGCGCCTGCCGCGCCCGGGGCCGGCGCGACCAAGGAACAGCTCAAAGAGATCGGCCGCGTCACGACCAATGCGATGTGCACGGCAATCGTTATGCGCGCGAACAGCGCGATCGGCGCGACGCTGCGGAACGATCAGACGGTCGGGATCGCCATCTCGACGTTGCGGCACGTCGATCTCGACACGCACAACTCGATCGACAAGCGCAAGGCGATGAACGAGATCGGCAAGCTCTCGGACGACTTACGAACCTCGGCAGGGAGCGCGGAAGAGCAGATCAAGAAACTCCGGGAGATGTCGAAAGAGGCGACCGATCCGACCCGCAAGGAAGATCTCAAGGAATTCGCCGATGCGCTCGGCGGAGCGCTGAACCGACAGAAACGGATCGGCGCCGATCTCTCGCGGATGCTCGTCATCATCGACGGGCGCGACGCTCGTGCCGAAGCGCATCGCGACATCGCGTATTCGAACCCCGGCAACTTGACGCCCTGGAAAGTTTGGGACTCAGAATTCAGCACGTTGAACTACAACGCGATGGCGCGGGCGGCGGCGAAAGAAGTCGAAGACCGGACGCTCTCGATTGCCGCGGACGAATCGAAAGCCGCAGACCACATCGTCGGCGCCGTCAACGGTTGTAATTGAATACCTTAGCGCGAGTCGAGGGCTCGCTTCCGCTACGAGCCCTGGGTTGGCGCGGCATCTTGCTCGATTACGTCGAGCTCGGGAAGCCGCGGATCGTCCTGCTCCTGCTGATCACCACCGCCGCGGCGATGCTGATGGCCGCACGCGGCCTCCCGCCGCTCGGCTTGCTGGCGTGGACGCTCCTGGGCGGTGCGCTTTCGGCCGGTTCGGCCAGCGCGTTCAACTGCGTCTTCGACCGCGACATCGACAAGCTGATGCGCCGCACGATGACGCGGCCGATTCCAACCGGCCGTATCTCCCCCGCGTCTGCAATCGTCGCGGCGACGCTTGCCGGGACCGCCGGCTTCGCGATCTTGTACCTGCTCGTCAATCCGCTCGCGGCGTGGCTTTCGCTCGCCGGAAACCTCTATTACGTCTTCGTTTACACGATCTGGCTGAAGCGCTCGACTCCGCAAAACATCGTGATCGGCGGCGCGGCCGGCGCGGTCCCGCCGCTGGTAGGTTGGGCGGCAGTCACGGGACACATCGGCGCCCCGGCGATCGGGCTCTTTGCAATCATCTTCCTCTGGACGCCGCCGCACTTTTGGGCCCTTTCGCTGATGACGAACGTCGATTACGACAAGGCGCGTATCCCGATGTTCCCCAACGTTTACGGCGTACCGCGAACGAAGCGCGAGATTTTGCTCTACTCGCTCGTCCTCGTCGGCGTCTCGTTGACGCTGGTGGATATTCGAGTAATGGGTGCGATTTACGGCGTTGCGGCGACGATACTCGGCGCGATCTTCGTCTACGACGCGATCAAGCTGAAGGGCGACGATACCCGCAAATGGGCTCGCGCGCTCTTCAAGTTCTCGCTCGTCTATTTGGCGCTACTCTGCGTAGCGATGGTCGCCGATCGAATCTTCGGATAGATCGCTTCTCCTGACGCTCGGGCTGGGCGTCTTTGCAGGAGCGCTCGATTTGGGCGTCCTTTCGCCTGCGCTCCCTGCGCTGGCCGCAGCCTTCGGCGTCGGCGCTCGCGAGATCGCGTGGGTCTTCACGCTCTATCTCCTCGCGAACGTCGCTGCGATTCCGGTGGCGACCCAGCTCGCGGATCGTTACGGACGGCGTCCGGTCTACGTCGGTTGCGTGACCGTTTTCGCGGTGGGGAGCGCGATTGCGATCCTCGCGCCGAGCTTCGGCGTCTTCCTGTTCGCGCGCGCGATGCAAGCCGCCGGCGCCGGCGGAATTTTCCCCGTTGCGACCGCCGCGATCGGCGATCGGATACCGCCGCAGCGACGCGGCGCGGCGCTCGGGATGCTCGGTGCGATCTGGGGGCTGGCCGCGATCGTCGGCCCGCTCGTCGGCGGGACGATCGCGCATTTTCTGTCGTGGCACTGGATCTTCGCCGCCAACATTCCGCTGGCAGCCGCCGTCATCGTGCTGGCTCGCACGCACGTTCCGGCCGAAGCCGCGCATGCGCGCGGACCGCTCGATGCGGCCGGGACCGCGCTCCTTTCGGCCGGCCTGCTCGCAACGATGACGGCATTGACCCAACTCGACGCGGGCATCACGCTGGCAGGGAACCGGACGACGCTCACTACCCTTGCGGTGGCGATCGCGTGCTTTGCGCTCCTCGTCCCCACCGAGCGCCGCGCCGCGGAGCCCGTCATCTCACCGGAGCTCCTCGCCAACCGCCAAGTCCGCACGACGTACGCGCTCGAGATCGTCATCGGAGCGCTCGAGGGGGCGCTCTTCTTCATCCCAGCAGCGCTTGTCGCAGCGCAAGGGATGACGCTCGTCGCCGCCGGCGGGATCGCGGCAGTCGGCGCCGTCGTCTTCGTCGCCGTCATCCCTCTGGCCGGACGCGCGCTCGATGCCGTCGGCAGCCGGACGGTGCTATGGTCCGGCGCGGCGCTCAGCGGCGCCGGGCTCGTCCTTTTCGCGCTCCTCATGCGCAGCGCGGTAGGCGCGGTCGCGGCGATGATCGTCGCCGGCGTCGGGTTCGGCGCCCTTTTAGGGGCGCCGACCCGCTACATCATCACGAACGAGGTCGCAGAGTCTCGGCGCGCCACGGCGATCGGGTTGCTCTCGATCTTCTTGATCGTCGGTCAGATCGTCGGAGCGGCGCTCGTGGGAGGGATCGCGGGGAGCACCCCCGGCGCCGTCGGTTTCGTCCGCGCGTACGAGACGTTCGCCGCTCTTGCGGTGCTCGCGATCGCGCTGGCCTTCGCGCTGAAGCCACGCCAGGATGAGCGCGCGACCGCCGTGCGGTAGCTACCCGCGTGTTCAAAGATATCCTCGTCGCGATCGACGATACCGATCAGGCGAACGCGGCGCTCGATCTCGCCATCGAGCTCGCACGCGCGCTCGGCTCCGAGCTGACGCTGGTCCACGCGCTCGATCCGGGCAGGATCGCGGCCTCGGCAGGCGACGTCGGTGCCGGCGCGGCTCTGGAGATCGAGCTCGACGAGCTCGAGGCCGCCGGAAAAGAGCTGATGGCGAGCGCGGTCGAGCGCGTGAAGGCCGCCGGGCTCGGCGTCACGCCGATCGTTCGCGACGGCGTCCCCGCGGCGACGATCGTCGACACGGCGCGCCGGAGCGGCTGCGATTTGATCGTGATCGGGACGCACGGGCGCGGCGGGGTCGCGCGCCTGTTCTTGGGGAGCACGGCCGAAGCCGTCTTGCGCGAATCGCCGATCCCGGTGGTCGTTAAACGCTCGTAGTCGACCCGAACATGCGCGCGCCGTTGACTTCGTAGCCGTCGCGCTTGAAGACGACGGGTTGCAAGACGAACGTCTCGATCCCGCCGTCCTCGTAGAGCATCGACGCCTTCAGCAGCGCGTCGGCCAAGGACCGTTCGATCTCGGCGATCTCTTTCGTCAGCCTGCGCCGTCGAAACCGCTCGACGATCTCGACGGCTTCTGCAGGCGAAACCGGCCAGGGCTGCGAGAGCGAGAACGTCCCGATCGTCAGAGCGATCATCTTCTGCCCATCGCCGCGCCGATACCCACCGAGCGCAGCCTCGACGGCGTCCGCTCCCCGCGGCGGCGGGGGGTGCGAATTCGACGCCTGCCCCGGCGTGAATGCATGCTTGCGCAGGAGCTCTTCCACGAGCGCCGGCGGGAGAGACGTGGCCATCGTTCCGCTTAGCATGCACAGCCTAACGGGAAGTCATGGCGAAGAAGTCAGGAAGGGCGGCGCCCGCTCGGGCGCGGAGTCTCGCGCGTGAGAGCCCACACGACCCCGTCGCGCGAGGAACAGACCTTCCGGGGGCTGCTCGAGTCGGCGCCCGACGCGATGGTGATCGTCGATCACGACGGCAAGATCGTCCTCGTCAACGCCCAGACGGAGAAGCTCTTCGGCTACCGGCGCGACGAGCTGCTCGGCCAGAGCGTCGACCTCTTGGTCCCGGGGCGCTTCTCCAACCATGCACGGTACCGCGAGAGTTTTGCGTACGAGCCGCGCGTGCGCCCGATGGGCGCGGGGCTCGATCTCTCCGCTCGCCGTAAGGACGGAAGCGAGTTCCCAGTCGAGATCAGCTTGAGTCCCATCCAGACGCCGAGCGGAAAGCT
This sequence comes from Vulcanimicrobiota bacterium, assembly GCA_019233165.1. Taxonomy (GTDB): domain Bacteria; phylum Vulcanimicrobiota; class Vulcanimicrobiia; order Vulcanimicrobiales; family Vulcanimicrobiaceae; genus JAFAMS01. The sequence continues at coordinate 5,152 of JAFAMS010000143.1, forward strand.
GATCGCGAGCGCAATCCGCGATATTACCGAACGACGGCGCTTCGAGAAGACGCTGCGCGAGAAGAACGTCGAGCTCGAGCAAGCGATCCAGACGAAGGACAACTTTCTTGCCGCGATGAGCCACGAGCTGCGCACGCCGCTCAATGCAATCATCGGTTTCACCGGGACGATCTTGATGAAGCTCCCGGGGCCGCTCACTCCGGACCAAGAGCAGCAGCTGAAAATCATTCAGTCGAGCGCGCGGCACCTGCTCTCGCTGATCAACGACATCCTCGACCTCGCCAAGATCCAATCGGGGAAGGTCGAGGTCCACTTCGAGCCGGTCGTCGTCCAGAGCGTCGTAGAGGAGGTGGCATCGTCGCTCCGTTCGCTCGCCGAAGAGAAGGGGCTTCGCCTCGACGTCGAGGTTCCCACCGAATCGCTGTCGACGATGACCGACCAACGCGCCCTCGCCCAGATTTTGATCAATCTAGCGAACAACGCCATCAAGTACACGCAGCAAGGGTTCGTCCGCCTCGAGCTGCGCGAAGAGCTTCGCGACGGCGAGCCCTTGCTTCGATTTTGCGTCGTCGATTCGGGGATCGGGATCCGCGATGAAGACAAACCGCGCCTCTTTCAGGCGTTCGAGCAGCTCGATCCCTCGAACACGCGCCGCTTCGAGGGCGCGGGCCTCGGACTGCACCTCAGCGCAAAGCTCGCGACACTGCTCGGCGGCTGGCTCAGCTTCGAGAGCGAGTTCTCCAAAGGGAGCGTCTTCAGTCTTACGCTCCCGCGACACTGATGGCGCGCATCCTCGTCATCGAGGACAATCGAACCAACCTCGACTTGATGACGTATCTGCTGCAAGCGTTTGGTCATCAGACGGCCGCGGTGCTCGACGGCCAATCCGGCCTCGATGCCGCGGCGACCGGCGACTACGACCTCGTCCTCTCCGACGTCCTGATGCCGCGCCTCGACGGCTTCGAGGTCGCCCGGCTCTATAAAGAAAAACCCTCGCCCAAAGCACCGCTCGTCGCCGTCACCGCGCTCGCGATGGTCGGCGACCGCGAACGGCTCCTCGCCGCGGGCTTCGACGGTTACATCGCAAAGCCGATCAACCCCGAATCCTTTGTTAGCCAAGTCGAAGCGTTTCTTCCAGAGACGCTTCGAGTCGCCGGCTCGCCCCGCGGCGCTGCGACGGAGCAGCCGCCGGCGCGCGAACCGATTTCGGGGCCGCTCGTTCTGGCAGTCGACGACGTCCAAGTGAACCTCGACGTGATCGCCAAAGCCCTCGCCCCCTTCGGGTATCGCGTCGTCGAAGCGCGCGACGTGCGCAGCGCGCTCGAACGGCTCGGCGAGAACCGGCCGTCGGTGATCCTCTGCGACGTCCACATGCCGGGCGGCGACGGCTTCGAGCTCCTGCGTGAAGTCAAGGCCTCGCCCGCGCTGCACGACATCCCGTTCTTCTTCCTCTCATCGACGGCGTGGCGTGTTTCCGACAAACTGCGCGCATTCCAATTGGGCGCGAGCGATTTTCTGTCGCGCCCGCTCGATCCCCGCGTGCTGGCCGAGCGCGTCGCACAGTCGCTGCGCGAGACTCACGATGGCAACCGTACTCGTCGTTGACGACGATGCCGCGAACCGGCTTCTCGTCGAAAGCCTGCTCGGCTATGGCGGGCACACGGTGCTTTCCGCGAGCGACGGAGCCGCCGGGCTGGTGCTCGCGCGCGAGCGCCGTCCCGACTTGGTGATCCTCGATCTCGGAATGCCTGGGATCGGGGGCGCCGGGTTCGTGCGCGCGCTCCGCGACGATCCCGAAACGTTCGCAACGCCGGTGGCGCTCTACACTGCGACCGCGGTTGAGGGAGCGATCGCCGATTTCGTCGAGCTCTATGGGATCGCGCACGTGATCCCCAAGCCGTGCGAGCCGCCCGAGATGCTTCGCATCGTCGCGCTCGCGCTCGCGCAGCCTTAGTTCAGTTGCCGTGCGCGAGCAGGTCGCGCATTCGCTTTCGGCGCTCGATCTCGTCGTAGCCGGCGGAGAGAAAAGTGCTCATTCTCGCGAGCAGCTCTCGTGCGGTCGCCTCCGCGATTTTCGAACCGACGACCGCATCGAAGACGGCACCCGCGACCCATCCCGGCGGCGTATAGCTGCCCTCGAGGATCAGCCTGCACGTGCCGTAGTCCTCGTCTTGCGCGACGGTGAGCGTCCCGTCGAAAATCGGGAACGGACCACCGTCCGCCGACTCCCAGTGCAGCGCGAAAACGATCGTTTCGCTCGGCCCTCGTTCGCGGCGGAAGGTCGCCGTCACGTCGTGCTCGACGCTGAACGCTCGCAGGCCGAGCCCGCCGCCGGGCGCCGCCAAGCGCATGACGATCGTCCCATCCTTCTCCGCCTGACCGACGAAGAAGTTTTCGACGAGGTCCGCAGCCTGCGCGAACGGAGTTCGGACGACGATGGTCTCCCTGAGGGTGCTCATCGTTCGAGACTACCGGTTCGATCTCGCGCCGATGAGAACGTCTTCCCCGCTTCTTCCGAAACGCGGCGCCGCGCCAGCCGCACGACCAGCCAGCCCGCAGCGGCGCAAACTCCTACGAAGAAAAGCCACTTCCACGGAACCGCAGGCTGCGGTCGAGAGCCGTAATGTGCGACGACCGAGACGATCTCGTCCGTCGTCCAGGACGTCCCGCCGAAGCGCTCGGCGAGCTTGCCTCCAGGATCGACGAGCGCGGCCAGCTCGTCGTGAACGAGTCCGTTTTTGGGATCCGCGAACGAAGAGAGTCCGAAGCGCGCGACGAGCTCGGCGACCGCGCGCGGCTCACCCGTCGCGAGGGTTACGCGCTCTCCGCGAAAAGCGTAGCGCCGCGCATATCCCCGCAAAACCGCCGGACGGTCGTACCCGGGATCGAGCGTTACCAGAACGAGCTGCGATTCGGAACCGAGACGGTTTTGGAGCTGCGCGAAGCGAGCCGCGACGAGCGGACAAAAATCTTTATCGCGGCAGCGCGTGTAGACGAACGAGACGAGCGCGAACTTGCCGGAGAAACGGGCGAACGTGAACGCTCGTCCATCCTGGTCTTCGAGGACGAGCGCCGGGATCGAATCGCCGATCCGCAGCGGTGCGACGGCGACCGTGGGGAGTGCGGACGGCTGCTCGACGTGCGCCGCAACCGTCCGCGGCACCGCAACGAGCAGGAAGAAGCCGAGCGCCGCGCTCGCCCGCCGGTTCGACATGAGCCCGCGACGTTCGCCGCAACAAAAACGCAGCCTTGCACGTTTCGCGCACAGGAGCCCCCGGAGCAGCCGCATAAGCGCGCTCCAAGCCACTCGCAACGCGAAGGAGATGCATGAACCACAACGATAAACGCACGACGCGCGTCGAAGCACTTCAGAAGCTCGCCGCCGCGCCGCTCGCTATCGGCGCGCTCGCCGCGCTACAGGCGCAAGCCGACGCGGCCGCGACGATGGATCAGAAGGCCGCGGCGTATCAGGACAAGCCGAAGGGCTCGGCAAAGTGCGAGGGTTGTAGCCTCTTCATCCCCGCCAAGTCGAATCCGATGAAGGCCAACGGCGCCTGCAAGCTCGTCAAGGGCTCGATCTCGCCCAACGGCTGGTGCAAGTTCTACTCGCCGAAAGCGAAGTAGCGGCGCTAGCGCGAGTCGGGCGTCCTCGCCCAGACGCGGCGGAAGGCAACCGGCCGGCTATCGCCGGTCGATTTGCCGTACGTCGACCAGCCGCCGACGTTCCATTTGCCGTCGGGGAAGTATTCCGCACACGTAGCGCCGTTGGCGGCTTTGGAGTAGATCTTCTCGTGCACTTGGGCAGGAGTGCCCCAAACGGACTTGTCGAACGGCACCGGTTACGCTCCTCTCCCCACGCTGCTAGTATACACCGAAGGGACCACCGGAGGTAAAGCCGATGCCGACCCAAGAGGAGGTTCGCGAAGCACTCCGCGAGGTGCAAGATCCCGAGTTGATGATGGGGATGGTCGATCTCGGATTGATCTATGGGATCGAGGTCGAGGGGAAGGACGGCGAGGACGTCACCGTGACGATGACGCTGACGTCGCCGGCTTGCCCCGTCGGGCCGCAATTCAAAGCCTCCGTCGAGGACAAGGTGAAATCGCTCCCCGGGGTTCGCTCGGTTCGCGTCGACATCACGTTCACGCCGCCGTGGGATCCGCGCGTCCACGCGAGCGAAGACGCCAAATTCGACCTGGGGATTTGGTTCTAAGCCAACAGCCGTTCGATCTCGCCGGCATCGAGGTCGTGCGCCGAGGCAAACCCTAAGACGAGCCGTCCGCCACCCGGCGCGAGCGCGACCGCATCGAAGTCGGGGAGCTCTCGCAAGACCGCCACGGTGACGCCGTGGCGGCGCTCCAGCGCCGACCAAATCGCCGCGGCCTCCGCCGACCCGGCAGGCTGCAGCGACGCTTGTATCGCGACCGAAAGGCGGCTTCTCGCGTAAGGATCGCGGTCGACCTCTTCGCTGCGGGATTCTTCGTCGACGAACAACGCCGAAGCCGGCCTGCGCGCCTTCAAATGCTCCGTGTGTGCTGCTAACCGGCTGACGACGATCCCGAACCTGCCGCCGACGAGCGCGAACGGAACGTAGCTCGCCGACGGCGTCCCGCCCTCATCGACCGTCGCAAGACCGAGCCAACCGGTCCCGTCGAGCAGGCGCCTTGCGCGCGCGTAGAGTCCCGGGCGCGGCTGCGTCATCCTTGGACCTGGACCTTTTGCAGCCGCCCGACCGCGTCGGGCCGGAACGTCGGCCCGCTCATCTCCCGCCGCTCGAGGTCGATGCGTCGCCAGAAATCGGGATCGAAGACGGAGCCTTCCCATCCATTGCTCGCCTCGACTGCAGCGTAGACCTCAAAGCTTGCGTTCGGCTTGAACGAAAGCTCCAGCGCCGTGTAACCGCGCTCCGACGGACCGACGCGAATCTCTTCGAGCTGCGTGTGACGGACGCGAACGATCGTCTCGCCGGCGGGCTCGAGCGGGAGCTCGATCCCGAGCGCCGGCGAGTTTCCCATCGTCTCGCGGAACTCGTCCGGAACCCAGCCGATTACGGTTCGCAGAGCGCG
>JAFAMS010000148.1 GCA_019233165.1 Vulcanimicrobiota bacterium
TGGTCCCGGCGAAGTTGCCGTGCTTGAGCGCGTCGCCCGAGCGGTCGACGCCCGGGCCTTTCCCGTACCACATCCCGATCACGCCGTCGACGTCCGCGTGCGGATGCTCGTCGAGCATCTGCGTCCCGATCAGCGCGGTCGCGGCGAGCTCCTCGCTCTGCGCCGGGAGATGCAGGATCCCGTTCTCCTCGACGACGGAGCCCGCCGCGCGCAACGCCAAGTCGTAGCCACCGAGCGGCGAACCCGGATAGCCGGTGATGAAGGTGCGGGTGCGCAGGCCCGCTGTGGCATCTCGGCGCCGCTGCTCGATCGGAAGACGAACGAGCGTCTGCATCCCGTTCAGATACAGACGCCCCGCGGTTTTACGGTATCGGTCGTCGAGGCGCGGGTTTTCGGTTGAAGCGTCTACCGGATCAGTACGAATTTGCCGTCGACTACCTTCGCGATAACGTCGGCGTTGGGGGCGAGCCCGTTATGGTCTTGCGGCGAGGTCTTGAACGTTCCGCTCACGCCGACGTAAGTGACGTGTTCGAGCGCTTCGCGCAACTTAGCCGGATCGGGGCCCGACTTCGCCAGCGCCTGCTTGAGCCAATAGAGCGAGTCGTAAGCGAATCCACCGAACATGTTTGCGGGCTTGTCCTTCGGAAACGCGTTGTTGAAGGCCTCGACGTAGTGAACGATCAGCTTCTTCGACGGGTCTGAGTTCGGAAGCTGGCTTCCGATCGACACGCGCGACGTCGCGATATACGCACCGTTGAGCGCCTGACCCGCTTGATCGAGGAAACGCTGATCGGCCGCTCCGTCGGAGAAGTAGAGCGGAAGGTTCCCGAGCGAGAGTTGACGGTAACCCTTCGCGACGACGTACACCGATGGGAGCGTGCTCCAGACCAAAATCCCCTGCGGGTTCGCGGCGCGCAACTTCGTCAGTTGCGTCGTGGCGTCGGTTGCGGTCGCGTCGATCGCTTCGGAGGCGACGACTTCGAAGCCCTCGCCCTTGCCTGCTTCGCTGAAGTGCGCGATGCCCGTCTTTCCGTAGTCGTCGTTGCGATACACCGCGCCGAACCGCGTCGTACCCTGCGCCTTCATGAACTTTTGCATCATCTGTGCGACCGACGTGTCGGTCGGCGGGATCTTGAAAATCCACTGATGCGACTCGACCGGCTCGATGACGGTCGCCGAAGAGGCGTACGCGATCATCGGGATGTGCGCTTGCTGCGCGATCGGAACCATCGCCAGGCTGCCCTGCGTGATCGACGTGCCGAGGATCGCGAGGACGTGCTGGTCGACGAGGCGCCGGGTCGCGTTGACGGCGTTCGCCGGGGACGTCTCGTCGTCGATGACGGTGACTTGGAGCGGATGCCCGTTGACGCCGCCCGACTTGTTGATCTCATCGACGGCGAGTTGGATGCTATCCGCTTCCGGACGCCCCAGCGTCGCTGCCGGTCCGCTCTCGCAGACGACCGCGCCGATGACGTATGGCTCGTTCGCGGCGTCTCCGGCTTGCGGGCGCAAACTGAGTCCGCCCGCGACGAAGAGCGCGGCAATACCGAGCGAGATTAGGCGACCAAACCCCCTCATTGACGGTTGCTCCTTCCTTAGGTACCGGCCCCGCCGAGCTACCGAGCTACTTTGTCCTTCCGGCAAAATAGGTCTTGCCGGTCCTTACCAAATCCTCCGCGAGACCTTCATCCACGATGCGCCCGCGTTCCATGAAGTACGCGCGGCCGCAGATTCGTGCGGCCATCCGCAAGTTCTGCTCGACCAGAACGATCGTCGCTCCACCTGCGGCGAGACGCCCGAGGGCGGCGAAGTTCTCCGCGCGAACGCGCGGCGCGAGTCCGAGGCTCGGCTCGTCGAGGAGGAGCAGCTCGGGCTTCGCCATCAACGCCCGTCCGATCGCGACCATCTGTTGCTCGCCGCCCGAGAGCGAGCCGGCCGGCGTCCGGAGCAGTTTGCGAAGCGGCGGAAAGAGCTCGAGGACGTGCTCGATTTCCGCGCCGAGGTCCTTGCGCTCGTCGCGCGCATACGCACCAAGCATGAGGTTCTCACGGACCGTGAGCGGTCCGAAGAGCTGTCTGCGTTCCGGGACGAGCGCGACCCGGCGGCGCGCCATCCGCTCCGGAGACAGACCGGTAACGTCATCGCCCTGGAGGCGGACGCGGCCGGCGGCCGGACGGAAGAGCCCGACGACCGCGCCGAGCAGCGTCGTCTTCCCCGCCCCGTTCGGTCCGACGACGGCGACGGTCTCGCCCCGTTCGACGTGCAGGCTGACGTCCCACAGGATTTGAACGCGGCCACGAAACGTGACGACGCCCTCGAGCGCGAGAACTGTCTCGCTCACGCGACGATCTCGTCGCCGATGTACGCGTCGAGGACGATCGGATCGTTGACGATCGCATCGGGGATGCCTTCCGCGATCTTCTTGCCGTGATCCAGGACGACGAACCTATCCGCTGCTGCGAGCAGATTCGCGAGGTCGTGCTCGACGAAGAGAACGCACACGCCGCGCTCCCGCGCCGAGCGGACGAGCGCCAGGACGCGCGCGATCTCGTCGCCGCTCAGACCGGAGAGCGGTTCGTCCAGCAGGAGCACCCGCGGTTCGATCGCGAGCGCGCGTAGGATCTCGAGCATCCGCTCCTGACCGAACGAGAGTGATTCGGTCGGCGAGGCGACGTGCGCTTCGAGCGGCGTTCCGGCGAGCAGCGCGTCGGCGTCGCGTCCCAAGCGCTCGAGTTCGGCGCGCTCGCCGGGCAGGCCGAGTCCGGCCGGGATCAATGCGCGCTCGACCCTTCTGTGGCGCGCCGCAAGTGCGACGACGATGCTCTCGCGGACTGTCAATCCCCAAAACATCACGGGCGTCTGAAACGTCCGCGTGACGCCGAGCGCCGCAATCCTGTGCACCGGAAGCGCGGTCAGTACGTTGCCGTCGAGGACGACGCGCCCCGCACTCGGGGGCTGGACTCCGCCGATCACGTTGAACAGCGTCGTTTTCCCGGCGCCGTTCGGCCCGATGACGCCGAGCACTTCGCCCGCCCGCGCCTCGAACGTCACGTCCTCGAGCGCGACGACCCCGCCGAATCTGACGGTGATACCTTCGACGTTCACGCCTACGCGCGCCGCGCGGCGCGCCCGAGCAGCCCTTGCGGACGCGCGACGAGGACCGCGAGCAGGATGACGAACGCGATCCCCTGCTCCCACGCGCTCGCCAAAAACCCGCCGGAAAGCTTCTCGACGATACCCAAAACGAAGCCGCCTATCAGCGCGCCCGGAAGGCTATCGAGCCCGCCGAGGATCGCCGCGACGAAACCGTTGAGCCCGAGGCTCAAGCCCATGTCGTACGACGCGCTCGTAATCGGAGCGATGACGATCCCACCGATCGCCCCGATCGCCGCTGCGGCGACGAAGCTCCAAAACGAGAACGCGCCGAGCGGCATCCCGAAGACGCGAGCGATGCCGGGATTCACCATCGCCGCGCGGACCGCAGCACCGAGATAGGTGCGCCGAAAGAACGCGTAGAGCGCAAGCACCAGCGCGAGGTCGGTTGCGAACACCCACATCGCCTGCGGGGGGATCGTTCCGCCGAAGATCGCGAGCGACGTCCCGCCGGTGAACGCCGGAAGCAGCAGTGGATTCGTCCCCCAAACGAAAAGCGCGGCGCCGCGAATCGCGACGTCGAGCCCGAGCGTGATGAAGATCAACGTCACGGTTCCGTAGTGACGAGCCGGGCGCAACGCGGCATATTGCGCGACGCCGCCGACGACCGCCGCCGCCGCCACGGCGGCGAGCGCGGCAAGCGGGATCGGCCAGCCGTGCGCGTAGAGCGAAGAGGACGTCATCGCGCCGATCATCGCGAACTCGCCCTGCGCGAAATTGATGATCCCCGAGACTTGGTAGACGAGCACGAAACCGGCGGCGATCAAGGCGAAGATCCCACCGACGACGAGGCCCGCGAGGACGAATTGCCAGACCTCGGCGGCGAGCTCGGTCATGCAGCCGGAAGTGTCAGATCGAGCTTCACGACGACCTTCTTCACGCGCGCGAGGTAGTCGTCGCGCATCTCTCTATTCGTGCGGAACTTGATCCCGAAACGCCGGTACAGCTCGTTGTTCTTCGAATCGGCCGCGCCGAAGAACGCCGGCATCGAGGGAAAGATCGCATCGAGCGCGGCCTGCGCTTTCGCTTTCCCTTCGGGCGTCGCAATGAGCTCTTTGACCGACTGCTCGCCGAACGCGGCGTGGAACTTCTCCTCGGGGAGCGTCGCCTTGGCAGCAGCGCGCAGCGGAAGATAGCTGCATTTGAGCAGGTCTTCCACTTGGATGATCTCGGCGAGATCGGCGACGAGCTTGATGATGCAGAACTCTTCCCAGCTCCGCAGCGGACGCTCGAAGATCGAGAGCGGACGTTTGGCTGCACTTTGCGGGAGCATCTTTGCTTCCGCGATTCCGATCTCGCGGCCGAGCCGGAAGAAACGCACGTGATGTCCGTATTCTTCCATCGCAACGCGGCACGTCAGCCACTTCCAGTACGGCGTCGGCGCGAATGCAACCGCGACCTCGTCGAAAACCTGCGCGCCGTACAGCTCGTTGATCGCGTGGCTGATGACGATCTTTTCGACGGCGGTCCGATAGTCGGGCGGCTGCGCTGCGAGTGCGGCCGGGGTTTTTACCTCGGGGTGAGCTGCGGCCATGCCGAGACAGCCTCCAAATCGGTTTCGAGCGGGACGAAGAGCGGCTCGAACGTGGTTCGTACCGCAGCATCAACGTCCTCGATGCTTCCACCTTCGAGGTCGAACTGCGCGACCGGCCGCGGCTGCGAGAAGAGATACGTTTGCCGCCCGCGGACCCCGAAGAGCTGCCCGCTGATCCGTTGGGCCGCGTCCGAAGCCAGGAACGCGACGAACCGACCGACGTACGCCGCGTCGACCGCGAGCGCTTCATCTTTGTATGCCGCTTGCGCGTCGTTCTGTGGAACGATCGACTCGGTAACGCGCGTCGCGGCGAACGGGGCGACCGCATTGACAGCGACGCCGGTCCGTGCCATGTCGAGTGCGGCGACGCGGGTGAGGCCGACGAGCCCGGCTTTGGCGCTCGCATACGCCGCCTGTCCGTAGTTGCCGTAGAATCCGGCGGTCGAGACGACGTTGACGATTCTGCCCCACGCGTAGCGTTCGCCGCCGCGTCCTGACTTCGCTTGCTCGCGCATCAAAGCCGCCGCACTGCGGATCGCTTCGAACGCAGCGACCAGGTTGAGCTGCAAGACGTCCTCGTAATCGTCCATCTCGGCCTTGAACACGAACGCGTCGCGCAGGATCGCGGCGTTGTTCACCAGGATGTCGAGCCCGCCGAACGCGCTCTGCGCGAGCTCGATCGCGTGCCGCGGCGCTCCGGGCTCGGCGAGATCGTCGGTGAACGCGACGGCGCGCTCGTGCAGCCCGGTGACGAAATCGTGCGCGACGTTCTCGTCTTCACCGCGCCCGTCGATCCCCGTCCCATTGTCGGCGACGACGACGCTCGCGCCGCGCTTCCAGAGCGCCGTCGCGATCGCCGCACCGATTCCACGTGCGCCGCCGGTGACGAGCGCGACGCGTCCCGAGAGCTCCCGGCTCATGCGATCGCCGCCCGCGTCGCCAGCTCGCGAACCGCGTGACGCGCGATTTTCCCGGTCGGAGTCTGCGGAAGCTCGTCGACGACGATCAGGAGCTCGGGCCATTTGTACTTCGCGAGCCCGCGTTCCGCAAGATGCGCGCGCACCTCGTCGAGCGTCAAGGAAGCTTCGGCCTCGAGCGTGCAGACCAGCGCGGCACGTTCGCCGAGACGGTCGTCGTCGACCGGGACGACTGCAAGTTGCCGCATCCCGCGCAGCCCCGCAAGCGAGGACTCGAGCTCGAGCGCACTGACTTTCATCCCCCCGCGATTGATCAGCTCTTTGATCCGCCCACGCAGAACGATCCTCCCCCGCTCGTCGAGCGCTGCGACGTCGCCCGTGCGCAGGAATCCGTCCGGCGTCATCGCCGCCGAGGTCGCCTGCGGTTGACCGTAGTAGCCGCGGAACATATCGGCGCGGCGATACTGCAGCTCGCCGTCGACGATGCGCGCGTCTGCGCCGCGCAGTGGGATTCCGTCGACGATCCCCGCGCCGATCTCGCTCATCCCCCAGTGCTCGAGCGGCGCGCGACCCAGCACTTTTTCCAGCCGGGACCCAAGCGCTCCGGGCATGGCGGCGCCGGCCGAACGCACTTCGCGCAGCGCGGGAAGGCGCGGAGCGCGCGCTTCGGCGACGCGTGCGACGTCGGAAAATTGCGCCGGGACCGCCCAGGCATGCGTCACGCTCTCCCGTTCGTACAGCTCGAGGCAGCGCTCGGGGTCAAACTTTGGGAGCGCGACGATCGTCGCGCCCGAGAGAAGCGCCGTATGGAGCGCGAGCAAACCGAAGAGATGCGTGAAGCCGCTCGCCGGCAAGAGCACGTCCCGTTCGCTCAAACCGGCGTCGCGGACGACTTGCATCGCGTTCGCGAGCAAGCCCTCATGCGCGTGCATGCAGATCTTCGGCTGCGGCGATTCCGTCCCCGACGTCGGCGCCAAGACGAATGGATCGGCCGGCGCCGGAGGTTCTGCCGCGCCGCTCCGCCCCGGCGCGCCGAGCCGCTGCAGGTACTCGCCGTAGAAGATCGCGCGCGCGCTCGTCCTCCGCGCGAGCTCGCCGATCTCGATCTCGCTGTACGCCGGGTGCAGCAGGAGCGCGACGGCCCCGATCCGTGCGAGCGCCAGATGCGCGGCGACGAATGCGCCGCCGTTGCGCGCGCAGATCCCGGCGACGTCGCCTTTCCCGATCCCGTGTTCGAGCGCGATCGCGACGAGCGAAGCGACGCGCGCATCCAGCTCGCTCCAACTCAACCGTTCGTTTCCGTCGACGAGCGCAAGCCGTTCGGGGTTGCGCCGCACCGTTCGCGCAAACGCCTCGCCGAGAACGAGCGACTCGAGAACGTCGCCGGTCGCGCGCGTCGGGTCGTGAAGGTATGCAGATTGGTCCACGCGGAGACTAAGCGTAGCCGAATGCAACGCCGTTTCGCAAGCGAGAGCGCCCTCGTTTTCATCGCCGGCTCCGCGCTCGCCGCGGTCCTCCCGCCCTTCTACGCCGGGCTCGTGACCCTGACGGGGCTGTATGCGCTCGTCACGCTCGGCCTCAACCTTTTCATGGGATATGCGGGACAGGTCTCGCTCGGGCAAGCGGCGTTCTTCGGGGTCGGCGCCTATACGTCGGCCGTGCTCGCGCTCAAGTACGGGATCACGCCTTGGCTGGGTGCCGTCGTCGGCGCATTCTTCGCGGCGCTGCTCGCGTACGGGATCAGCTTCGTCACGCTGCGTCTGCGCGAGAACTATTTGGCGCTCGCGACGCTCGCGCTGGGAATCGTCGTCAGCGTCGTATTCGCGCAGTGGGACTACGTCGGCGGCACCTCGGGGCTCGTCGGGATCCCGCCGTTCACCCTATTCGGTCGTCCTTTCGATCAGCGCGCGTACGCCGTCTTGACGTGGATCTTGGTAGCGGCGGGCGTTTGGTTTGCGAACAATCTCGTCACTTCGACCTACGGACGGGCGCTGATCGCGCTCGCATCGGGTGAGCTCGGGTCGCTCGCGCTCGGCCTCGACGCCGACCGGCTCCGACGGCAAGTCTTCATGCTCAGCGCCGTTTATGCCGGAATCGGCGGGGCGATCTACGCGTCGTACGTGTCGTACATCGATCCGACGTCGTTCACGTTTTTGCTCTCGGTGAACTTCGTCCTGATGTCCGTCATCGGAGGCTTGCGCAGCGTGTGGGGAGCGATCGTCGGCGCGGCGGCGGTCGTCGCGCTCGGCCAGTTTCTTTCGATCTACGTTCCGGCGCTGATCCCGAACGCGCGCGGCGACTTCCAAACGTTCTTTTTCGGGATCATCTTGATCGCGATTCTCGTCAATCTGCCCGACGGACTGATCAGCGGCCTGACGAGGATTCGTCGCTCGCGAGCCGCGCCGGTACGCCCCGAGTAGTCTCTCACCGCCTAGCAGGCGCGGCTCCGCTCAGGAACCTCCGAGCGTCAGCACTTGCGGAATCGTGAACGTCCACTCGATTGGAGCCGCGAGGCCATCGTTTCGTTTGATGGTGATGGTCGCGTTGATAGTGTTGCCGCTGACCGTGCCGACCAGTGCCGCAATGTCAGGTGGGCTGTTCGAGGGATTGGCAGTATAGCCCACCGCCAGCGAGGTGCCGGTTAACGTTCCATTGTTGAACGCGAACGTGTTCACGTTCTCCGGGATCAGGGGAAACGGGCACGCGACCGCGGACTCCTTATAATCCGCGCTGATCTGCGACCCGGTTACCGTCGAGCCGCTTACGGTCACCGAAGCCGCCGTGATCGTCATCGTTGCCATGTAGTTGCAGAACGGCGC
>JAFAMS010000184.1 GCA_019233165.1 Vulcanimicrobiota bacterium
GTTCGGTTGGGGACGCGCAGTGCTCGGATCGATCGCGGCGATCGGGTTGTTTCTCTACGGCGCCGCTAGCCCGTTCACAGGACGCCTGGCCGACCGTTGGAGCGCGCGGTACGTCATCGGAATCGGCTGTATCGTTCTCGGTCTGAGCACGATCGCCGCATCGTTCGCGCATACGCTGTTCGCGATGATCGCGACGGTCGGCGTCGTCTCGGCGCTCGCGGCGGGCGCGGTCGGGATGCCGTCGGCGACGAGTCTCGTCGCGCGTTGGTTCAAATCGGGGCGCGGTCTCGTGATCGGCGTCCTCGGCGCCGGGATGTCGGCCGGGCAGATTCTCGTGATCCCGCTGACGATGGTGCTCGTGTTGCGCATCGGCTGGCGCGGCGCGCTGCTCGCGCTCGGATTGATCGCGCTCGCGTTCTTGGCGCCGCTCGCATTCGGGGTGATCCGCGACGGTCCGCACGAGTCGCAGGAGGAGAAGAGCACGCGGCTCGCCGCGGTCGAGGGGCTCACGGTTCGCGCGGCCTTGCGGGAGCCGGCGTTTTGGCTTCTCGCCGGCAGCTTCTTCGTCTGCGGCTACACGTCGAACGGGTTGATCTTGACGTTTTTCATCGACGATTGCGTCGGCCGCGGATTCCCCGGGATCGAAGCCGCGAACGCGCTCGCGCTCATGGGCGGGCTCAACGTCGTGGGGACGATCGCGTCGGGTTGGATCTGCGACCGCTTCGGGCGGCGGATCCCGCTCGCATGCTTTTACTTCTTTCGCGGGCTCACGCTGATTTGGCTGATCTTCGTGCGAGAGCCGGTTGGTTTGTTCGCGTTCGCCGCGGCGTTCGGTCTCAACTACATCGCGACCGTGCCGCCGACGAACAGCCTGGTTTCACGCATCTTCGGAGCGCGCAGCGCCGGCGAGATCTACGGCTGGGTTTTCGTCTCGCATCAGCTCGGCTCGGCACTCGGCGCGATGATGGGTGGGATCACGTACTCGTACCAACATTCGTACGCGTTCGCGTATGCTTCGGCAGCCGCGCTCGCCGTCGTGGCCGCGATCGCGGTTCTCACGATCCGCGACGTTCCCCGGTTCGTCGGCCGCGACGAGGACGGCCGTCTGAAGCTCGAGCCGGCGCCGGCGTAATGTACGTCCCCAAGGCGTTTGCGGTCGAAGACCGCGCGTGGGCCGAGCGGTTCATCGATGCGAATTCGTTCGGGACGCTCGTGACCGTCCGCGACGGCGAGCCGTTCGCGACGCACCTTCCCTTCCTGATCGAGCCGGAGCGCGGTCCGCACGGCACGCTGCTCGCGCACATGGCGCGCGCCAACCCCCACTGGCAGGCGTTCGGCGACGTACCTTCGCTCGCGATCTTCAGCGGTCCGCACGCGTACGTTTCTCCGAGCTGGTATCGCAGCGCGGCTCCGAAGGTGCCGACTTGGAACTATGCGGCGGTCCACGTCTACGGGAAGGTCCGCCTCGTCGAAGACGTCGCCGCAACCGAAACGCTGTTGCGCAAGCTGATCGCGCACGCCGAGCGAGGGTTCGACGATCCCTGGACCTTCGAGCGCGTCGACGAGCCTTACCGGCGCGAGATGATCCATCACATCGTCGCGTTCGAGATTCCGATCGACCGTATCGAAGCCAAAGCCAAGCTGAACCAAAACCGTCCCGAACAGGACCGGCGCCTCGTCGCAGAGGCGGTCGGCGGCGAGCTCGGCAAGATGATGGAAGAGGTCGCGCTTACGGAGCGCTGATCAGCAGATCTTTGTAGCGTTCCCGCAGGTCGCGCTTGAGGAATTTGCCGACGCCCGTGCGCGGGATCGCCTCGATGAAGACGACGCGATCGGGGATCTGCCATTTCGCGACTCGCTCGCCGAGCCAAGCCCGAACGTCGTCCTCGCTCAAGCTCGCATTCTCGCGGACGACGACCGCCGCGATCGGCCGCTCGTCCCATTTCGGGTGCGCGACGCCGAATACGCACGCCTCCTTGATGTGGGGATGTCCCATGAGGGTGTTCTCGAGATCGACGGAGCTGATCCACTCCCCGCCCGACTTGATCAGATCTTTGGCGCGATCGACGATCTCGATGTAGCCGTCGGCGTCGATCGTGACGATGTCGCCGGTTCGAAAATAGCCGTCGTTGAACGAGCTCGCTCCCGCGTTCGTATTGAAATACGCCGACGCGACCGCCGGCCCGCGAACCCACAGCTCGCCGCGGGAGACGCCGTCCTGCGGGACGTCGTTTCCGTCTTCGTCGAGGACGCGCCAGGCGACGATCGGCGAGAACTTCCCTTGCTTGAGCGTTTTGCGCGCGCGGACTTCGGGCGTTCCATCGGCCTCGCCCAGCTCGGGCACCGTCGTCCCCACCGGGCTCATCTCCGTCATCCCCCACGCGTGGATCACGCGGATTCCGAGCGCTTGCAGATCGTACATCAATTGCGGTGGGACCGCCGAACCGCCGCTCACGATCCGCTCGAGGAACGGGAGTTTCTTCTTTTGCGCGTGCAGCAGATCGCGGACTCCGAGCCAGATCGTCGGGACGCCGGCGGAGAACGTGACCCGTTCGGACTCCATCAGCTCGACGAGCGACGTGGGATCGAGCCGATGCCCCGGCATGACGAGACGAGCGCCGACGGTCGGCGCGATGAACGGCAATCCCCACGCGTTCACGTGGAACATCGGAACGATCGCCATCACCGTGTCGCGGTGCGAGAGCCCGAATGCGTCGGCGAGCCCGACCGCGAGCATGTGGACGTACGTCGAGCGGTGCGAGAAGAGGACGCCTTTCGGATCGCCGGTCGTCGCGGAGGTGTAGCACAGCATCGCCGCATCGCGCTCGTCGAGCGCGGGCCAGGCGAAGGTGCGTGACTCGGCTGCGAGGAGCGTCTCGTAATCGAGCGCGCCGGGTAGCTCTTCGGCAGCGGCTCCCACGACGACGAAGGTGCG
>JAFAMS010000209.1 GCA_019233165.1 Vulcanimicrobiota bacterium
GCTCGACCGCTTCACCGCGCTCGTCGAGGGTGGCGGCGGCGAACGCGATCACAGCGCGCTGCGGACGCTGCTGAAAGCGAAGGAGCCGGCTACGAGCTAACCGCGCGCCGCGCGGGCTTCGCGCGCTCGTACTGTTTGGGCCACGAAATCTCCGCGTCGAGCTCGCCGGCGGCGGAGAGCGGGAAATACGGATCGCGCAAAAACTCTCGCGCCATGAGGATGAGATCGGCTTGACGCCGCTGGAGGATCGCCTCGCACTGCTCGGGCGTCGTGATGAGTCCGACGGCTCCGGTCGGAACCTTCGCGTCGCGACGAATCCGCTCGGCGAAGGGAACCTGATAGAGCGGCTCCATCGGAATTCGTGCATCGGCGACGTTTCCGCCCGACGAGCAGTCGATCAGATCGACACCGGCCGCGGCCAGCCGTTTCGCCAGCTCGACCGACGCCTCAATGTCCCAACCTCCCGGCGTCCAGTCAGTCGAGGAGATCCGCGCGAAGAGCGGCCGGTCCTCGGGCCAGACCGCGCGGAATGCCGCCGCAATCTCGAGCGCGAGCCGAATGCGGTTCTCGAAGCTTCCGCCGTAGCGGTCGGTTCGCGTGTTGCTGAGCGGCGAGTAGAACTCGTGGACGAGATACCCGTGCGCAAAGTGGAGCTCGGCGATCTCGAATCCGGCAGCGAGCGCGCGTCTTGCCGCGTCGGCGTACGCTCGCAGGATCGTCGCGATCTCCCGTTCGTCGAGCGCCGTCGGAACCGGATAGTTCGGCGCGAACGGCTCGGTCGTCGGTCCGACGGGGATCCAGCCGCCCTCGGCGGGCGAGACCGTGCCGGGCGGCGACTCCCATGGGCGTCGCGTCGAGCCTTTGCGGCCGGCGTGCGCGATCTGCATCCCGGGGACCGCACCTTGCGCTTTGATGAAGCGCGTGATCTGCGCGAGCTTCTCGACGTGCTCGTCCTTGTAGATTCCGAGGTCTTCCGGCGAGATTCGGCCGCGCGCCTCGACTGCGGACGCCTCAGTGAAGACGAGACCCGCACCGCCGACGGCGCGGCTTCCGAGATGGACGAGGTGCCAGTCGGATGCGAAGCCGTCAGCCGACGAGTATTGGCACATCGGCGAAACGACGAGGCGGTTGCGCAACGTCAAGCCGCGGAGCGTATAAGGTTCGAAGAGCACGGGAATTCAGTCCACCTCGCGCGCG
This sequence comes from Vulcanimicrobiota bacterium, assembly GCA_019233165.1. Classification (GTDB taxonomy): domain Bacteria; phylum Vulcanimicrobiota; class Vulcanimicrobiia; order Vulcanimicrobiales; family Vulcanimicrobiaceae; genus JAFAMS01. The sequence goes on from JAFAMS010000209.1 coordinate 1,198, forward strand.
TTCAGATCGATGAGCTCGCCGTTGATCCCGTCCGATGCCGGACTTGCCAGGAACGCCAGGACGTTCGCGACCTCCTCGGGTGAGGCGGCCGCGTCAAACTCTTCCTTAGTGAGGTACTCGCGCGCCGCATCGGTTGCGACGCCACCCAGGACGACGGCGTTCGCGACGATTCCGTCGGCCTTGTGCTCGCGCGCGATCGCCCGCATCAGCGTGTTCACCCCGGCTTTCGCCGCACCGAAGAGTCCGAAGCGGGGCTGCGGATCCTTGGAGCTGCCGGCCGTCACCGTGACGATGTGGCCGCGCGAGCGGCGCTCGAACCGGTAGTCCTGTCGCAGCATCGCGCGCAGGGCCGCGAGCGAGAGATTGTAGGCCGTCACCACGAAACCGTCGAGATTCGTCCGCAGGTCGGCGAGCGTCGAGTCGGCGAGCGCGACGAACTTCCCGCGACCCGCCAGGTTCACGACCGCGTCGATCCGGCCGAAGCGCCGGACGACGTCGTCGACGAGCGCCTGCGTCGCGGCTGGGTCGGCGAGGTCGGCGACGACTGCTTGAGCGTCGCCCATGTCGCGCTCTTTGCGTGAAACGACGACGACCCGCGCGCCTTCATCGGTGAGCTTCCGGAGGGTTGCGCCGCCGACGCGCCCGGTCGCGCCGGCGAGGACGATCACGTCTTGCTGGAACATCGTTCGAAACTCTTTGGTCGCGATGCCAAGTCCTTCGGGGTGTGCGCTACTACGACGAAATGCCGGTGGGGACGGTGCTCGAGACCGCCTCGTACACGTTCACGAAAGAAGCGATCCTCGCGTTCGCCCGCGAGTACGATCCGCAGCCGTTCCACCTCGACCCGGCGGCCGCGCGCGACTCCGTCTTTCGCACGCTGGTCGCAAGCGGATGGCACACGGCCTCGGTCGCGATGAAGCTGTTGGTCGAATCGGGGCGATTCGAGACCGGGATGGTGGGGCTGGGCGTCGACGAGCTACGCTGGCCGCGGCCGGTCTATCCGGGCGATACCGTTCGCGTTCGAAGTGAGGCAGTCGGCGTCAAACCATCGCGCAGCGGGAACCGCGCGGTGGTCCGCTGGTCGATGTCGATGTCGAACCAGCGTGGCGAGGTCGTACTCACCTGGAGCTCGCTCCAGCTCGTACCAGGACGCCCGCGCGAGACCACGAAGGTAGACAGTCCATGAGGATATCTTCATGGGTAGCGATCGCGGCAACCGCGGTCGTTTTTTCGTTTACGGCTTCGACGGAAGTCGCGCTCGCCGAGCTTCAGCCCGGTACGCAAATCTACGCGACGTTGCAAGGGGCGCTCGACACCAAGACCGCCAAGGTCAACGATCCCGTCGTGATGACCGTGACCTCGCTGTACCCCGAAAGCGCGCTCAACACGACGATTCAGGGTGCGACGATCAAAGGGCACGTCATCCAAGCTCACAAGGCGTCGCCGACCAAGAAAGCGACGATCGGGATCGCGTTCGACACGATCACGCTGACCGACGGGCGCAGCTTCCCGTTCCCGGCTAAGATCGACGCGATGCAAAAGACGAAGAAGACCAATCTGGTCCAAGGGGCCGGTGAAGTGCTCGGCGGGATGGTCGTCGGCAACGTCTTGGGCAAGTGGACCGGAGCTCAAGCCGGCGGCGTCGTTGGAGCCGCGGGCGGCGCGGTGTATGCGAACCAGATGGCCGTCGACTTTTCGATCGCCGCAAATTCGACGGTCAAGCTCGAGACGACCGACACGATGCCGATCACCCCGACGCATCCCCAGCAACGCTAGCGTAGCGGAGGAATCGAAGGCCCAGCGGGCTATCACTCACGCATAGCCCGATGAGTTTGCGCTCGTTTTTGTTCACTCCGGGAAACCACGCCCGGAGGATGGAGAAGACCCTCGAGGTCGACACCGACGCGGTGATCCTCGACCTCGAGGATGCGGTCGCGACCGCCGAAAAACCGGCGGCGCGCGGCTCGATCCTGGAGTGGTTGAAGCGGCCGCGCGGTCATCGGCTCGCCTACGTTCGCGTCAACGGCCTCGGAACGCCGTTCTCGTTCGCCGATTTCAATGCGGTCGTCGTCCAGGGGCTCGACGGAATCTTGCTGCCGAAGGTCGAGTCGCCGGTCGACCTCGCGATCGCCGACTACATGATCTCCTCCCTGGAGAACGCGCGCGGAATTGCGGCGGGGACGGTCGACTTGATGCCGATCATCGAGACCGCGAAAGGCGCCGAGAACATGCAGGCGCTGGCGCGAGCGACGCCGCGCGTCAAGCGGCTGTGCTTCGGGAGCGGCGATTACACGAACGACACCGGGACGGCTTGGACGCTCGACAACCCGCTCACCCTCATCTACCGCGCGCAGCTAGCGAACGCGAGCCGGTCGGCGGGGATCGAGCCGCCGCTCGACACGGTTTGGCCGCATCTCGAAGACGAGAGCGGGCTGATCGCGGAGTCGCAGCAGGCCCGCGCGATGGGCTACCAAGGCAAAATGGCGATCCATCCCAAGCAGCTCGAGATCATCAACAAAACGTTCTCGCCGTCGCCCGCCGAGGTCGCGTTCGCGAAGAAAATCTGCGACGCGTTCGACGCGGCCGAGCGCAGCGGCTCGTCTGCGCTCGTCGTCGACGGCGTCTTCGTCGACTACCCGGTCGTCTATCGCGCGCGCGCCGTCCTTGCGAACGCCGAGCGGATGGGGATCGTGGGGTAAGGAGTTAGTATGCCGCACATCACGATCGAATGCTCCGAGAACATCGGACGCGAGCTCAAGCTCACCGATCTGGCCGAAACGGTGCACGCCGCGGCGCTGGGGACCGGCGTCTTCCCCGTCGGCGGGACGCGGACGCGCGTCGTCGAGCACGCGGTCTATCGCATCGCCGACGGCGATCCGGAGAACAAGTTCGTCCACGTTGCGGTGCGGATCGCAGCCGGTCGGGACCTTGCGACGAAGAAGCGCGTCGGAGGCGCGATCTTCGCGGCACTCTGCGAGTTCCTCGAGCCGTTTTCCGCAACCGAGCCGCTCGGCATCTCGCTCGAAGTTCAGGAGATCGATCCCGAGCTGAATTTCAAGAAAAACAACCTTCACGAGTACGTCGAGAAACGGCGCGGGGCGACCGTAACGCGATGAACGGCGCCGCCTGGCTTCGCGGCTCGTTTCCGCCGCTGGTGACCCCGTTTCGAGCGGGCGCCGTCGACTACGAGGCCTACGTGCAGCTCGTCGAGGCCCAAGCGCAAGGAGGGTCGGCTGGGATCGTCGTCAACGGGACGACCGGCGAGCCGTCGACGCTGACGGTGCAGGAGCGCAACCGCCTCGTCGACGTCGCGCTCGAAGCCGCCGCCGGTCGTTTGCGCGTCGTCGCGGCGACGGGTTCGCAATCCCTCGCCGAGACCCAAGCCCTCACCGCGCACGCGGTCGAGGCCGGCGCCGACGCGCTCCTGATCGTGACGCCGTACTACATCCGCCCGCCGCAGCGCGGGCTCGTCGCGTACTACGCGGCGGTGACCCGCGGCCTTCCGCCGTCGCTGCCGTGGATGATCTATCACATCCCCGGACGGGCTGCAGTGCAAGTCGATCTCGAGACGCTGCGTGCGATCGCCGATCGCTGTGAGGGCTTCGCCGGGATGAAGCATGCGTCGACCGATCTGGGCTTCGTCGCCGACGCGCTCAAGGCGCTCCCCGAGCTGCGCATCTTCGTCGGACTCGAAGAGCTCAGCTTCCCGATGATGGCGATCGGGGCGGTCGGCCTGATGAACGCCGCCGGGAACCTGCATCCGCGGATTCTCGTCGAGCTTTGCGAAGCGGTCGAGAGCGGCGATCTCGTCACCGCGCGTTCGTTGCACGAACGGATGCTCGAGCTGAACCGGGCGATTTTCTTCGATACGAATCCGATTCCGATCAAATACATGATGAAGCGGCTGGGATTGCTCGAAGCAAACGAGCATCGCCTGCCGATGGTTCCCGCGACGGAAGAGCTCGAACGCCGGCTGGACGGTGTCCTCGAGCGCTGCGGACTGTTCGATCTCGCGATGCGGTGAAGCTTAGCGAGTTCGAAGGCGTGCGGGTCGAGCCGCGGCTCGCGCTCCCCGGCAAGATTTTTTGCATCGGCGTCAATTACCGCGATCGCAACGCCGAGTACCGCGATGCCTCAGACGCGCCGAAATACCCGAGCATCTTTATGCGCACCCCAGGATCGCTCGTCGGTCACGGCGAGCCGATCTTGCGGCCGCCGGAATCGCAGCAACTCGACTACGAAGGCGAGATCGTCCTGGTCATCGGCAAGGCCGGACGGCGCATCCCGGCGAGCGCGGCACGCGAGCACGTCGGCGCGCTGACCTGCGGAAACGAGGGGACGATCCGGGACTGGCTGCGCCACGGTAAGTTCAACGTGACGCAAGGGAAGAATTTCGAGCGTTCGGGTTCGATTGGGCCGGTTCTCGTCACCACCGACGAGTTCTCGAATCTCGACGCGCTCCGGGTGCGCACGCGCGTCAACGGCGAACTGCGCCAAGACGACACGACCGCGCATCTCACGTTCCCGTTCGCGTATCTGATCGAATACATCTCGACCTTCGCGCACCTCGTGCCCGGCGACGTCATTTTCACCGGAACGCCAACCGGCGCCGGGGCGCGGTACGATCCGCCGCGTTGGCTCGTTCCGGGCGACGTCGTCGAGGTCGAAGTCGACGGGATCGGGACGCTGCGCAACCCGATCGCCGACGAAGTCATCGCATAAGCGCGTTTTCGACGGCGGCGCGAAGCTGCGAATTCGGCGCGTTCCACGCATCGACGAAATGCTTGAGCACGCGTCCGGTGAGGCCCCAAATGTGATGCTCTCCGTAATCGAGCGCGTACGAAGAGATCCCCCGGGTGCGGCTGATCTCGACGTCGTCGTAGATAGCGTCGGGCTTTAGAATCGACGCGAGCGGGACCGTGAACATCCCGACCGTCTCGGTATGATCGACGGTGAGCAGGGTTCCCGGCTCGAGGATGCCTATGAGGGGTGTGACGATGAAGCGGCTTGAGATCCGGTCGAGCGCGGGCAGCCTGCCGACGATCTTCACGCGATCCGGGGCGACGCCGAGCTCCTCGTACAGCTCGCGCAGCCCCGTGTTCTTGGGGTCGTCGCCGTCTGCGGGATCGGCGGTCCCTCCCGGCAATCCGATTTGCCCCGGATGGTGGCGCAGATGCGGCGCGCGTTCGATGAAGACGACGTCGTGTGGCGGCTCGGCGAAAATCGCGATCACCACCGCGGCGCTGCGTCGCTCGTCCATCCTGCGATGATACATCCTTCGCCGCTTGCCGTGCGACCGCTGATGCCGCACTTCGCCGCAGAAGTGAGCGGTATCGATCTCTCGTCGGACCGCACGCCGGATGCAACGATCGCCGCGCTGCGCGGTACGATCGACGCTTTCGCGGTCGTCGTCCTTCGCGACCAGCCGCTCGACGACGAGGCACAGATCCGCTTCAGCGAGCGTCTCGGGCCGCTCGAAACGATCTATCGTTTGAAGCTCGAGACGGCGGCGATGGACCGGCACGTCAACGTGCTGAGCAACGTCGACCCCGAGACCGGACGAATCTACGAGCCGAGCGATCCGCGGCTGCGCTACTGGGACGGGAACGAGCTCTGGCATTCGGACAGCTCGTTCAAGCCCGTCCCGGCGAAGTATTCGATCCTCTCGGCGCGCGTCGTCCCTGCCGAAGGCGGTGAGACACTCTATGCCGACATGCGGCTCGTCTGGGACGAGCTCCCCGACGAGCACAAGGCGGCGCTGCGTGACCTGGTCGCCGAGCATAGCTTGGTCTACAGCCGTGGAATCTCGAATCCCGATCGCGCGTTCTTCAGCGAAGAGGAGAAGGAGACGCTCAAGCCGGTCCGCCACGCGCTGGTCCGCGAGCATCCCGTCACGCGACGGCTTGCCGTCTACGCCGGTTCGCACGCCTCGCACATCGAGGGCCTCGCACTCGACGAAGGGCGCGCGATCATCCGCGCGCTGCTCGAACGCGCGACAGTCCCGGAACGGGTCTACCGTCACCGCTGGCGCGCGAACGACGTCGTCATTTGGGACAATCGTTCGGTCGTCCATCGCGCGACGAAATTCGATGCCGCGCGCCATCCGCGGGTCATGCACCGGACGACCGTCGCCGGCGACGGACCGACCGTTTAATTGAAACTGCGCCGCGTCCTCGTGCGCCTGGCGGTGATGCTGCTCGGCGTCGTCGTCCTGGTCGGCGCGCTCTTTCTGGCGCAATTCCCCCTCAATGCTCGCCGCGTGCCCGACTGGGCGGGCGCGCTTGCGATCGCGGCGATCGCACTCGCCGTCTACGCGCTCTACGAACGCTACGTCGAGCGCCGAGCGCCGACCGAGATCGGCGGGCGCGGGCTGGTCTCGTTCTCGGTGATCGGGACGCTCGCCGGCGTGCTGCTCTTCGCCGCGTCGTTCGGTCTGATCGCCGCGTTCGGAGCGGTAGAGAACCTGCACTTCAACTCGTGGTCGGGGATCGGCCCGGTGTTTCTCGGAATCGCCGCCGCCGCGCTCGTCGAAGAGCTGATCTTTCGCGGATTCTTGTTTCGCACGGTCCGCGATCTCGGCGGGACGTGGGTCGGCGTCGGTATCTCCGCGCTCGTCTTCGGCGCGGTCCACGCGTTCAATCCCGGCGCAACGCCGGCGAGCACCGTCGCAATCGCGCTCGAGGCCGGGATTTTGCTCGCGCTTGCATACGCCGTCGCGAACAGCTTGTGGCTCCCCGCAGGGATCCATCTGGGCTGGAATTTCGCGGAGTCCGCGATCTTCGGAACGGCGGTCTCCGGGCATCACGTCGGCGCGACGGTGCTGACGGCCGAGTTGCAGGGGCCGAACGTTCTGACCGGCGGCGCGTTCGGCCCCGAGGCTTCGCTCCCCGCGCTTGTCGTCTGCCTAACGGCGAGTGCTTTCCTTGCCGGGGTTTTGCACCGCCGCGAGCGGAAGCGGCGCGCATGAACCGTTTTGCGTTGACGATCTTTCTGGGAATTCTGGTTTGCATCGCGCCGGCGTTCGCGCAGCCTACCGTCACGATCAGGGAATGGGTCGTTCCGACGGCCGGATCGCATCCGCACGATCCGCTCGCGACGGCGGACGGTGCGATTTGGTACACGGGGCAGATGGCCGACGTTCTCGGCCGGCTCGATCCCGCTACCGGAACGTTCAAAGAGTACCATCTTCCCCAAGGGTCGGGACCGCACGGACTCGTCGCCGACAAGAACGGCGATATCTGGTACACCGCGAACTTCAAAGGCACGATCGGGCGGCTCGATCCGCGCACGGGCAGCGTCAAAGAATATCCGCTCCCCGATCCGGCGGCGCGCGACCCGCACACGCCGGTTTTCGACCGCAACGGGATGCTGTGGTTCACGGTGCAGGGCGGCGATATGATCGGCCGGCTCGATCCCACAACCGGCGCGATCAAACTCGTCCGCGTGCCGACGCCGCGCGCGCTTCCCTACGGGCTCGCGATCGACTCGAAGGGCGTGCCGTATTTCGCCGAGTTCGGAGCGAACAAGATCGGGCGCGTCGACCCGCAGACCATGGAGATCCGCGAGCTCGTGCTCGAGAATCCCGGCGCACGTCCCCGCCGGATCGCGATTACGCCCGACGACGTGCTGTGGTACACCGATTACGTTCGCGGCTCCATCGGCCGCTACGACATCAAGACCGGGAAACAAGGCGAGTGGCCGTCGCCTGCCGGCGGGCGGGCGTATCCGTATGCGATTACCGTCCTCGGTACTGCCGTTTGGTACAGCGAGTCCGGACCGCGTCCGAACACCGTCGTGCGATTCGATCCGGCGACGGCGCGGTTCGAGAGCTGGCCGATCCCCTCGGGCGGCGGCGTCGTCCGGAACATGATGCCGACGCGCGACGGAAACCTCGCGCTCGCGTGCAGCGGCGAAAACCGCGTCGCGCTGGTCGTCGTCAAGTAGGTCTGTATGCGGGGTTGACGCTCTGCCGGCGAAACCGACGGGTGGCCGGCACGCCGCCGCGGTAGCTTTTAGCGTTCACGAGGGAGTTGCGATGAAACGTTCGGATGCGATACGACTCGGCGCCGGCGCACTCACGGTCGGTGCGTGGACGGAGCTGGGCGGCGTTGCCGCGGCCCAGCAGAAGATGGTCCTCAAGGCCTTCGACGTCCATCCGCCGGGGTATCCGACGGTCGTCGCGGTCGAGGATATGGGGAAGAA
>JAFAMS010000319.1 GCA_019233165.1 Vulcanimicrobiota bacterium
CGCGATTCACAAACCCCGGCGGAGCGCGTCGCCTCGCCTCGGGCCTCCTGGCCGCTTCGCTTCAGGAGTGCCTGGCCGAATCGAGGATAATGGGGATTGGTATGAGGCATGGGTTTCATTGTGAGGAGTGTGGCGAAGCCGTTTGGCCGGCTACTACGCGGGCGGAGTTGGTTTGGATTCGGAACCGGCAGCATGTCGTCAAGGAAGTTGCGCAGCACATGCAGAGCGGGCTCGACTCGTGGATGAACGAGGCGTTGGACTTTCTCGAGCGGCACGGCGGCCACAGCGTCGTGCTCGTGCGCCGAGGTTAGAGTTTGTGGCGTTCACTCGACGGTGACATCCCGGTATATCCACAAGGCGTCCAAGTCGGGCGAGGTGTAGGAACTGAGTCGCCCTGTTGAACGGAAAGGGTTGCCGATGGGTAATAGTGCTGAGGCCGAGCGCTACTTCGCGATTGATTGGACGAAGGAGCCCGAGTCCGATCGCGATCGGAAGATTCGGTCGGTCCTCTTGCGACGGAAGCTTTCGGATAGCCCTTTCGGCGCTGCGCTGTATCTCAGCGAGCAAATCGGTTTCAGAACCACTGAGGTTTCGAAAATGGCCTCTGATTTTCGAGCAGCGTTGGGGCGAGGCTCAAACCGCTTGCGCCGCATGGCGCGATGAGAAAAAGCGTCGCGAGATCGAGGACGTGATTCGCGAAGTGGACGCGGCGACATAACAAGACGAGCCGCTTGCGCGGCTCGCTCATTTTCGACTCGCTGGCGAGCGGGAGGGTTAGAGCGGGATTCGGATCCGCTGGCCGGGTTGAAGCGCTGTCCCTGCGAGGTGGTTCTCGGAGACCACGCGGTCGATCGTCGATTGGACGTCGCCGCCTTCCGGCGTGTGGCTCGCGGTGAGCGTCCAGAGGTTGTCCCCGGGCTTGACGACGACGGTCTGGTAGCGCTGTGGGCTTGCCGCGTAGAGGTGGCCGTTGGCCAGGGTCGGGATCGAGACCGCGAGGCTGAGGGACCCGAGCGCTATCAACGGCATTAGGGTGAAGCGGGACTTGCGGGTCGCGAACATCTCGGCTTTCCTCACTATATCTTGTGGCAAACGTTTGTTCGTCCCCTAGATTCTACCGCGGTTGCTTGCTCGGAGTCAACCTTCTTTTCGAACGTATGTTTGCCTTTTGGGGCGGTTCCTGGTATCGTGGCGCTAATGGAGCCAGTGTGTCCCCACACTGTGCCGACTGTATGGCATTGCTGCCGCTCGCGCCGAGCGGCCCCGGTGCCTCCCCTGGGGAGACTCTCTTTGGCGGAAATACCTACCACCGAACGGCAGCAGCGGATCCTCGAAGTGATCCGCGATTTCACGGCCGAGCGGGGCTACCCGCCGTCGGTCCGTGAGATCGGCGAGCGCGTCGGGCTCTCGTCCTCGTCGACGGTTCAATCCCATCTCAAGACGCTCGAGCGGCGCGGGCTCTTGCATCGCGACCCGACCAAACCGCGCGCCCTCGTCCCGGCAAACGGAAGCCGCACGCACGATTCGGAGGGTACCGACCGCCGCGTCGCGCACCTGCCGGTCGTCGGAAAGGTCGCGGCCGGCGTCCCGATCACTGCGGTCGAGAACGTCGAAGATACCTTCGCGCTTCCGAGCGGGTTCGTCCGCGATCCGGGCGCCTTCATCCTGAGGGTGAGCGGCAACTCGATGATCGACGCGGCGATCCTCGACGGCGACCTCATCGTCGTTCGTCCCAGCGCGGATGCGAAGAACGGCGAGATCGTCGTCGCGATGCTCGACGGCGAGGCGACGGTGAAGCGCTTCTACCGCGAGGCGGGGCGGATTCGGCTGCAACCGGAGAACCAAGCCCTGGAGCCAATCTACGCGGACGATGTCACCATCGTCGGTCGCGTGGAAGCCGTTATTCGCAAGCTCTAAGTTCACGGAGGCGCTGCGCGCGGTCGGCGAGGCGCCGGGCCTGGCCGCTCTTCGCGCGGCGCTCCGCACCGGCTTCGGCGCGTTCGTCGTCGCGATCGTCGCCTTCGCCCTCGCGGGTGCCGGGACGAACGTCCTGGCTCGGATCGCAGCTGCGCTCGTCCCGGCGCTCGGGGCGATGTCGCTCGCCCTCGTCGTCGCGTTCTCGCTCGAGCTCGCACGGCGACTCGAAATCCCGCAAGCTCTCGCCGTAACCGCTTCGGCGGCCGCATTCGCGCTCGGCCTACCGCCGCAGTTGCCGTCGCAGCCGATCGACTTTTTCCGGATGCTTGGCGGGAGCGGTCTGCTGCTCGCGATCCTCGTCTGCTTCGCGTTCGCGGGGGCGACGGTGCTCTTGCGAAACGTCGCGCCGCCGCGCTATGCGCCGTGCATGGCGGCGTTCTACCTCGTCGTCGCCGTCTTTTGGATGCGCACGTTCGGGATCTCGCTCGCCGACGCCGTGAGCGCGGCGCTGCGGCCGCTCGGAGGGCTCGGCGACAGCTTCGCCGCGTTGCTGACGATCGTTGCAGTCGAGACGCTGCTGTGGCTCGTCGGAATCCACGGGCCGGCGATGCTCGCGGCGATCGTCACTCCCGTGTATCTCACCTTGCAAAGCCAGAACGCGGCCGCGTATGCCGCCGGCGCGCCGCTCCCGCACCTCGTCACGACGAGCACGTTCCTTTTCGTCTTCATCGGCGGCGCAGGCTCGACGTTTCCGCTCGTCCTGCTGATGCTGCGCAGCCGCCTGCGCAGCTTGCGAATCCTCGCGGCGGCCTGCGTCTGGCCCGGGTTCTGCGGGATCAACGAACCGCTGGTCTTCGGCCTGCCACTCGTCTTCGAGCCCGTGTTCGCGTTCCCGTTCGTCGCCGTTCCGCTCGTTCTCTCGGCGACGACGTACGCGGCGTTTGCCTCGGGTTTGGTTGCGCGACCGGCATTTTACGTGCCGTCCTCGATTCCGATCTTCGTCAACGCGTTTCTGGCAACCGCGGATTGGCGCGCGTGCGGCCTCGTGTTCGTCAACATCGTGGTCGCCGCGGCGATCTATCTTCCGTTCTTGCGCATCTACGAGCGCAGCCGTGAGGCGGCGTGATCGAAGCGATCCTCGCCGAATTCTCGGGCTCCGAGCGGGTCGCAGAGGCCGCTCGAAAGGCTGCGTGGGCGCTCGAGCCGCGCGATCTCGACGTGCGCGCGCGTATTCGGATGCGCGTCGTCTCCGCATTCCTCGAAGAGGGCCTGGCAGAATCGGATTTGGCAGGGACGACCGGCTACGGCTACGACGATGCGGCACGGACGCGCTACGAATCGCTGCTGGCGCGCGTTTTTCGCGGCGACCGCGCGCTCGCGCGCTTGACCTTCGCGAGCGGGACGCATGCGATCGTTACGACGCTCGCCGCGTGCGCCGCGCCCGGCGAGACGATTCTCTCCGCCGCGGGGCGGCCGTACGACACGCTCCACCACGCGCTCGTCACGGCGCCGTACTCGCTCGTCTCGACGGGTGTCGGCTACGCGGAAGTCGAGCTCGATCCGCAGCTGCGCTTCGATCCCGTGGCGCTCGCCGAGTCGCTCGCGACGTCGACGCCGCGCGTGATCTTCGTGCAGCGCTCGCGCGGGTATTCGCCGCGCCCGTCGCTTGCGATCGCCGAGATCGAGGAGCTCGTCAACGTCGTGCGCTCGTTCGCGCCGAACATCTTCATCGTCGTCGACAACTGCTACGGCGAGTTCGTCGAGGAGCGTGAGCCGCTGGAGGTCGGTGCCGACGCGATCGTGGGTTCGCTGATCAAGAACGTCGGCGGCGGTCTCGCCCCGACCGGTGCGTACGTCGTTGGAAGCGCCGAGGTGATCGAGCGCGTCGCTGCGCGCCACTACGCGCCCGGGTTGGGGACCGCGCTCGGTCCTTCGCTCGGTTTCGGCCGCGCGCTCGTCCAAGGTTTGTTCGCGGCGCCTGCGATCGTCGGCGAATCGTTACGCGGCCTCGACTTCGCCGCGGCGCTTTTCAGCGAGCTCGGTTTCGAGGTCGAACCGCTCGCCGGCGCGCCGCGCAGCGACACGGTGCAAGCGATCTCACTCGGGAGCGCGGACGCCCTGCTCCGCTTCGCGCGGGGATTGCAGCAGACGCTCCCGATCAACGCGAAGTTCGCGCCGGTCCCCGGAGCGGTGCCTGGCTACGTCGACGAGGTGGTGATGTCGAGCGGCGCGTTCGTCGCGGGCTCGACGCTCGAGCTATCGTGCGACGGCCCGCTTCGGCCGCCGTTCCAAGTCTATCTTCAAGGGGGAACCCTCGCGGAGCACGTCGCGCTCGGCGCGCTCTCTGCCGCGGACGCCGTCCTGAAGGGACCCGAGGCGGAGCAAAGGTAGCAGACGGTCGTGTACATCCTCGAGATCATGAGCGGGCCCCTCGACGGCAAGACCTGGACGTTCGAAAACGAGATCACGATCGGACGCGACGATCGGGTCGCGACCGCCTGCATCACGATCGATCGCTACGTTTCCCGCAAGCACGCGCGTTTGTGGGAGTCGGACGGAAAGCTTCGCATCGAAGATCTCGCCAGCCGCAACGGGACGCGGCTGGGCGGAAAGCCGGTGAACGGGAACACCGATCTCGAGCTCGGCGAGCCGTTCACGGTCGGCAGAACCATGCTCCGGGTGACGAAGGCCTGACGATGAAGGAGAGCCGCATACTCCTGGGCGTGTGCGGCGGCATCGCAGCCTACAAGGCCGCAGCGCTGACGAGCACGCTCGTGCAAAGGGGCGCCGTCGTCGAGGTCGTCATGACCGACGACGCCCAGCGTTTCGTCGGGCCGCTCACCTTCGCAGCTCTGACGCAACGCCCGGTCTATACGTCGCTGTGGGAAGCGCAAGAGAAGATCCCGCACATTGCGCTCGTCCGCAGCGCCGACGCCTTCGCGATCGTCCCCGCGACGGCAAACGTCATCGCAAAGCTCGCGCACGGAATCGCCGATGACTTGCTCACCAACGCCGCGCTTGCGGCGACGATCCCGCTCGTCGTCGCGCCCGCAATGAACGCGGCGATGTACGAGCATCCCGCGACGGTGGAGAATCTCCGACTTCTGCGCGAGCGCGGCGTCACGCTCGTCGAGCCGGAGAGCGGGTTTCTCGCCGAGCGCGAGCGCGGGATCGGCCGCCTCGCCGATGAGGGGAAGATTCTCGCCGTCCTCGAGACGGTTCTGGCGCGCACGCGCGAGCTCGAAGGCGAACGCATCGTGATCACGGCCGGCCCGACGCGCGAGCCGATCGACCCCGTGCGCTTCGTCTCGAACGGCTCGACGGGGACGACCGGGATCGAAATCGCGCGCGAAGCGCTCGCGCGCGGCGCCGAGGTCGATTTGGTCCTCGGCCCGACGAGCGCCGAGGCTCCGGGAAAGATCCGCACGCACCGCGTGACGACCGCGCAGGAGATGTACGACGCGACGCTCCCGCTCGCGCAGCGCGCTTCAATCGTCGTCGCCGCAGCGGCGGTCTCGGATTGGAGGCCGTCGCGCGCGCACGCGCAGAAAGTGAAGAAGACGGGCGCCGAGCTGAACGTCGAGATGGTCCGCAATCCGGACATCCTCGCCGCGCTCGGCGAACACAAGAACGGCGCGTATCTCGTCGGGTTCGCCGCCGAGACCGAGGAGCACGAAGCGAACGGGCGCGAGAAACTGCGCCGCAAGCACCTCGACGCGATCGCGGTCAACGACGTCGCGGAGGGCCGCGGCTTCGGCGGGGGCGAGAACGAGCTCGTCATCCTCCACGGCGAGGACGGCCGCATCGCGCTCGGACGCGGCCCAAAACGTGAGCTCGCCGCGCGCTTTTGGGACGCGATCGCCGCGTTGCGAGCCAAGACCTAACCATGCTCCTGTGCATCGACGTCGGGAACACCGAGACGAAGCTCGGTTTTTTCGGGGTTCCGGCCTCGGGGTTGGGTCTCGAGATGGTCGGCGAATGGCGCGTGACGACGGTGCGGCGCAGGACCTCGGATGAGTTCGGCGTTTTGTTTGCGGCACTGTTCAACGAAGCCGGGATCGCGCTCGGTGCCGTTCGCGCGATCGCGATGTCGAGCGTCGTGCCGCAAGTCGATCGCGATCTGCGCGACGGTTGCAAGCGTTACTTCAAGTGCGAGCCGCTCGTCCTCAGCGCGAAGACGCAAACGGTGATGGAAGTTCGAACCGAGCGTCCGGCCGAGCTCGGAGCCGACATGCTCGCCGCCGCGATCGGCGCGCGCGCCAAGTACGGAGCGCCGGCGATCGTGATCGGCTACGGAACGGCGACGACGTTCTCGGCGATCTCGGGCGACGGCGCGTTCCTTGGGACCGCGATTGCGCCGGGGATCCAAATCGCGATCGACGCGCTCGTCGCGCGCGCGGCGAAGCTTCCGCAGGTCGCCTTCGAAGCGCCGGCCTCGCCGATCGGGCGCGAGACCGTCGAGGCGCTGCAGTCCGGGCTGGTCTACGGCTTCGTCGGTCAAACCGAAGGGATGATCGCGCGCTTCAAGGAGGTCCTCGGCCCGCAAACCCGGGTCGTCGCGACCGGCGGTCTCGCCGACGTCGTCGCCGAGCACACGGCCGAGATCGACGCCGTCGAGCCTTGGCTGACGCTCGAAGGGCTCAAGCTCTTCTGGGAGGCCTCGGTCGCGAGCGCGAGCCCGACGCTGCGCTAGGGCGTGTTAGAATGGCCGCTATGACCCGGACCGTCCCGCCCCTGCGCATCGGCCCCCACGAGATTTGGCCGCCCGTCGTCCTCGCGCCGATGTCCGGCGTGACCAACCGCACGATGCGCGCGCTCTACAAGCCGTTCGGGTTCGGCCTCACCGTCACGGAGTTCGTTTCGTCGAACGCGCTGCAGTACGGCAGCAAGCGGACGATGGAGATGATCGACCAGCACGGCGTCGAGCGTCCCGTCTCGACGCAGCTGTGG
>JAFAMS010000441.1 GCA_019233165.1 Vulcanimicrobiota bacterium
CCCGATGCAGCCGACGTGGAACGTGCCGCGCGCCTCATCGCGCAGGCCGCGCGCCCGGTCGTGATTTGCGGCGGCGGCGTCCTCATCGCCGGCGCCGAGGAAGCGCTCGCGCTGCTCGCCGAACGCGCCGGCGCGATCGTCGCAACGACGATCAGCGGACGTGGAAGCATCGCCGACGCGCACCCGCTTTCGCTCGGCGTCGTCGGAAGCAATGGGGGGACGCCTTCGACGCGCGCGGTCATCGACGAAGCCGACCTGATCGTGTTCGTCGGCTGCCGCGCCGGCTCGGTGACGACCGAACGTTGGCGGCATCCGCCACCCTCGGCGACGGTCGCGCACGTCGACGTCGACCCCGACGTCATCGGCGCAAACTATCGTACGGAAGCTCCGGTCGTCGGCGACGCGAAGCTTGCGCTCGAAGCGCTGATCGAGGAACTCGGCCCGTGCAAGGCGAGCCGTGACGACGCGGAAGCACGCGTGAGGCGCGCGCGCGCGGAGAAGTTCGCCGCGTTCGACGAGCTCGCTGCCTCGGATGCGACGCCGATCCTCCCCGAACGTTTCGTCCGCGAGCTGCAGCACGTGCTCCCTGAAGATGTCGTCGTCGTCGCGGATCCCGGGACGCCGTGTCCGTACCTCTCCGCGTATCTCCGGCTCGACCGCACCGGCCGACACTTTTTCAGCAACCGCGCCCACGGCGCGCTCGGCTACTCGCTCTCGGCTGCCGTCGGCGCGCAGTTCGGACGTCCGAACGCGAAGATCGTCGCCGTGATGGGTGACGGAAGCTTCGGCTTCACCGCCGGCGAGCTCGAGACGGTCGTCCGTCTCGGGCTACCGATTACGTTCGTCGTCCTGTCGAATGCGGTCTACGGTTGGATCAAAGCGGGACAGAAGAGCGGGTACGGCGGCCGCTACTATTCCGTCGATTTCAGCCCAAGCGATCATGCGAGAATTGCGGAGGCGTATGGCGTGAAATCGTGGCGCGTCACGGCTCCCCGCGAGCTCGGCGAAGCTCTCGGCGCGGCGATCCGGCACGACGGTCCCGCTCTCGTCGACGTCGTCGTTCAACCGCTGCACGAGGCGCGCGCGCCCGTCAGCGAATGGGTAGCCTAGACTCCCGCATCGAAGAGCGCGTTGATCTGTTGGATCACCGGACTGGTCAGAACGACGCACGGGATCTTGTTGAAGAAGACCGCAAAATCGATGCCGTCGCTCCGCGACATCGCGAAAGTCGCGACGCCGTTGACGCAGCCGTTTCGCCACGAGGGGCTTCGCGAGCCGAGGCCGTACGCCGCGTAGTGGTCGATGAATTTGACCATCGACTCGGCGTTGGTTTCGAGATCGATCGCGGAATCGGCGACTTCCCAGACGATATCGCCGCCGCCGTAACTGAGCGGTAAGAGCGGCGCGCTCGCCGACAAGTCGAAGACCGACGGTCCAAGACCCGCATCCGCATCGTCGGGAACGATTTCTTTGGGGTTGCGCGCCGAGAAGTTCGTCGACCCGATGGTGACGTTCGCGATCCCGAGAGGTCCGAGGATCGCGGCGTTGAGATAAGCGATGAACGGTTCGGCGCTCGCCTTCTCCGCAATCATCCCCATCAACTGATAGCCGACGTTCGAGTACAAGACCGTCGTGCCGGGATCGCTGAGGAGCGGCTGGCCGTAGATGTAGCTTGCGAACTGCGCTTTCGTGAGCGGCTCGGAGCCGATCTTCACCTCGATATCGCGCATCATGAAGAGTGGGTCCGGCGCTTCGACCGTCGGAAACCCCGCGGTATGGTCGACGAGTTCCTGCACCGTTACGCTGTTGATGCGGGAATCAGGGGTCTGTGTCGGGAGAAGCGGCGTCATCACGCCAAGGTATGCGAACACGGGCGTCGACGGTTGGACGGCGCCGTTTGCGTACAACGTCGTGATCGCGGCCGAGGCAAATGCTTTGCTGTTGCTGGCGAGGCGCATCACGTTGTCGGTCTGCGTCGTCGGGTACGACGGATCGCCGCTATTCGTGTACGCGTGCGAAAACAGAAGCGTGCCGTTTTTCGCGAACGCAAACTGCGCCGCGCGAACGCCTTGCGCCGTCATATAGGTTTGGATAGGCCCGTCGAACGACGCGTACTTCTGCACGACGGTTCCGGTCACGCGGAAGGCCGCGAACGTCGGAGAGGGCGCCGGCGCAGCGGAGGACCCCGAGCCGCCGCCGCACCCGCCGAGCGCCACCGCCACGACGAGCGCCCACGGAGCGAGCTTCATCCCACGCGGACGAGGGACGGCGAGTCGATCGCTTCGCTGCGGCGGTCGTACGCCGCAGCAAGCTGTTCGGCAACGTCGCGCGCGATGACGCCGACGGAACGCTCGGCCTCGGCGAGCTGCCCCGCGACGCCGTGCCAATACGCGCCGGCCCGAGCCGCATCGACCGGCGAGACGCCTTGCGAGAGGAGCGTCGCGATGATACCCGTGAGAACGTCGCCGGTCCCCGCCGTCGCGAGCGCTTGCGTTCCGGTCGGATTCACGTGCAGCTGCAAACCGTCGAAGACCAGCGTCGCCTGGCCTTTGAGGAGCGTTACCGTTCCGTGTTCTTCGACGAACTCGCGCAGCCGCGGTATCCGTTCGTTTTCTTTGACGGTACCTTTACCGGAAAGGCGCGCGAACTCGCCGGCGTGCGGTGTGAGGACGACGCGTTTGCGGTGGAGGACGTCGAGATGTTTCGCGAGATGGAAGAGTCCGCTCGCGTCGACGACGATCGGAAGCTCCGTGCGCCGGATCGATTCGCGCACGATCGTTCCGGTTGCGTCGGAGAGGCCGAGTCCCGGCCCGATCCCGAGCGACGAGCAATGATTCATCAGCCCGACGATCGTCTCGACCGCCTCCTGCGGATCGCGCTCGTCGAAGGTGACGACGACTTGCTCGATCAGGTGCGAGCGGATCGCGCGCGCCGCTCGCTTCGTTGTCGCGACCGTCACGTATCCCGCGCCGGCGCGCGCCGCGCCGTAGGCGCAGAGAACGGCGGCGCCGGGAAATTGCTCGGAGCCGGCGAGGATCAGAGGCGCGCCGGCTTTGCGTTTGTCGGCGCCGCTCTCGCGGACCGGGACGATCGCGCGAAACTCCGCATCGCTGAGGCAATGCGCGACGACGCCTTCATACGCCGCCGGGAATCCAATCGGTGCGAGCCACAGATCGCCGGCGGCCTCGCGGCCGGAATCGAGCAACAGCCCGAGCTTCAGCGCGCCGATCGTCACGGTTGCGGTCGCGCGAATCGCGTGGGAATCGAGCGCGCCGTCGGAGGCATCGAGCCCGCTCGGCAAATGGATCGCGAGGATCGGCGGCCCCGCTGCGTTGATCCCGGCGGCGATTCCGTCG
>JAFAMS010000005.1 GCA_019233165.1 Vulcanimicrobiota bacterium
GGACACGAACGGCGTGTGACGAACAGCAAGCTGTATGCCAACGCGATTGACATCGTCGCGGCGAGCAAGCTCGCAACGAACGCGAGCTCGCGCAAGATATCCACAGGAAGTGCGACTGCAACTGCGACGCAGGGGTAGTAAATGAGACCGACTATCGCGTTGGGCACTCGACCTAACAGGCGGGCTCGGGGGGTCTGGACAACGCTCGGCTCGGCCAACTGGCCACGTTCGGCTCGCCGAGCCTTCTCGGCCATGAATGCGGAGGCGTAGATTCCCACGGCGCAAAGAAGGAAGACCGTGAGTACGGGTACGGGCATTTCGGTAGGCCTAACTCATCAGGTGGTTGTGCGAAGGCTCGAGGCAGCTGCGATTGTCATCGGCTCTTTCGCCTTGGCTGCTTTTGTTGTGTACCATCGGGGCGCCGTTCAGGACGACCTCTGGGAGCTGGGCTGGATTGCCTACCCGCTCGCGATCCTCTTGATGACGCTCGTCGCGTCGGCCCCGTTCTCCGTGACCGACGCGCTCGCCATCATGAACGGCGTCGTCTTCGGTCCGCTCGCCGGTTCGCTCATCAATGCTGTCGGCTTGCTCGTCGCGGCGGTCGTCGCGTATAAGATCGCATTGCGCACCAACAAGCTGCTCGACATCGAGCAGCAACTCGAGCGCCTGCCCGGCTGGATCAAACGCTGGCCGGTCGCCTCGCCGATGTTCTTGATTCTCGTACGGCTCTTGCCGGGAGTAGGCGGCACGGCGGCAACGCAGGTCGCGGCCGCGTACCGCGTTTCGCTTTGGACGCAAATCTGGACGAAGGCCGTCGTTGCGATTCCGATCGCCACGGTTCTCGCCATCTTCGGCGACAGCGCCGCCCAATACGTCCATCGCATCACGCAGCCCGTGCGCACCTACGTCATCCAGCACGAACACCATCATCATCGCGACGCGGAGACGCGCCCCTGAACGTTAACATCATCTCGGATGCCGTTCAGCTCGCAGCACTCTGCGCGCGAATCGCCGATGCGCCGCGCGTCGCGCTGGATACCGAGTTTCACGCCGAGCGCTCCTATACGGCGAATCTCATGGTGGTGCAAGTCGCACTGCCCGCGAACGGCAGCAGTAACGGTATCGGCGAGGTTGCGATCATCGATCCGCTCGCGGTTCGCAATCTGCGACATCTGGTCGACGCGCTGCACGCAACGACGGTCGTCGGGCACGCGCTTACCAGCGACCTCAAGATCTTCGCCGATCAGTTCGAGATGTTGCCGGCAGCAGTCTTCGATACGCAGTTGGCGGCCGCGTTTTGCGGCTACGGTCTCTCGATATCGCTCTTGGAGCTGGTTCGCGATCTCACCAAAGTGCAGCTCCGTAAGTCGCAGACGGTAAGCGATTGGTCGACGCGTCCGCTCTCACCGCGACAAGTCGATTATTTGGTCGACGACGTCCGGTATCTCTTCGCGCTGCAGGACGCGTTGATCCAGCGTTTGCGCGAACGCGGCCGTCTCGAATGGGTACTCGAAGAGTGCCGCAGCCTCGCCGATGCGACGCGCTACCGCCCGGATCAAAGCCGCATCTATTTGAAGATCCCGGGGAACGCGCGGCTCTCGCGCCGCGAGCTGGCCGTGTTGCGCGAGCTCTCGATCGCTCGCGACCGCGCCGCACGCGAACGCAACATCCCGCTCAAGTACGTCATTCCGGACGACGCGATGATCGGCATCTCGCAGATACGGCCGAAGAAGATCGAAGATCTCATGCAGTTGCGCCGGCTCGACAACGGCATTCGCCGCACGTTCGGTAAGATGATCATCGACGCCGTGCGGCGTGGGGAAGCAGTCAAAGAGGAGGAGCTTCCCGCCAAACCGGTGCGCTCGCTCACCGCACAGCGCGAGTCGCTGGTGTCGACCATGAACGTTCTCGTCAACGCCATTTCGGCTGAGAACGAGCTGCCTTCCACGCTGCTCGTTCCTCGCTCGGCGCTCGAACGCGTCGCGCGCGATCTGCCGCAGACCTATGAAGCATTCGTCGAAACGTTGGGCCTTGCGCCCTGGCGGCGGGAGCTGATCGTCGAGCCGTTGTGGCGTTTTCTGAGCGGCCGCGTTCCGCTCCGCATCGAGGGATACGAC
The DNA here is from genome assembly GCA_019233165.1 of Vulcanimicrobiota bacterium. GTDB lineage: Bacteria > Vulcanimicrobiota > Vulcanimicrobiia > Vulcanimicrobiales > Vulcanimicrobiaceae > JAFAMS01. The sequence continues at coordinate 2,118 of JAFAMS010000005.1, forward strand.
GAGGGAGTTCCACGTACTGTAGTAGGAGAACCGTAGCTATGCCGTCTTCAAAAGACTCATTCAAAGCCGCCGACGTCCTCCGCGTCGGGAACCGGTCGTACCGCTACTATCGCCTGGATGCGCTCGAACGTGCCGGCATCGCGCAGCTGGCGCGCCTACCGTATTCGCTCAGGATTCTGCTCGAGAATCTCTTGCGCCACGAAGACGGCTCGAGCGTCAAGCGAGAAGACGTCGAAGCTCTGGCTCGCACGCAGCCGGGAAGTAAGGACGCGCGCGAAATTGCGTTTCGTCCGGCTCGCGTGCTGTTGCAAGATTTCACCGGCGTCCCCGCGGTCGTCGATTTAGCCGCGATGCGCGATGCTATCGCCGAAATGGGCGGCGATCCGAAGAAGATCAATCCGCTGCAGCCAGTCGAGCTGGTGATCGATCACTCCGTGCAAGTCGATGCCTTCGGCTCGGCCGCAGCTTTCGCGCGCAACGGTGAGCTGGAGTTCGAACGCAACCGCGAGCGCTACGCATTTCTAAAATGGGGACAAGGCGCGTTCGAGAATTTTCGCGCCGTCCCGCCCGACACTGGAATCGTCCATCAAGTCAACATCGAGTTCTTAGCGCGCGTCGTCTTCGGTGCCGGCGGTGCCGGCGAAGGTGCGGCCTATCCGGATACCGTCGTCGGTACCGATTCGCACACGACGATGGTCAACGGCTTGGGCGTCGTCGCGTGGGGTGTCGGCGGAATCGAAGCCGAGGCTGCAATGCTGGGTCAGCCGATTACCATGCTGATCCCCGATGTCATCGGTTTCAAGTTGACGGGGAGTTTGCGCGAAGGCGTGACGGCGACCGACTTGGTGCTGACCGTTACGCAAATGCTGCGCAAGAAGGGCGTCGTCGGAAAATTCGTCGAGTTCTATGGGCGCGGACTTTCGAATCTTCCGGTCGCCGACCGTACGACGCTCGGCAACATGTCGCCCGAGTACGGTTCGACTATTGCCGTGTTCCCGGTCGACGCTCGCACGCTCGAATACTTGCGTTTGACGGGACGTTCGGCAGAGCAAATTGCGCTCGTCGAGGCATACGCGAAGGCGCAGGGTCTTTTCCGGACCGACGATACGCCGGACGCGCAGTACAGCGACACGCTCTCGCTCGATCTCGGCGACGTCGTTCCAAATCTCGCCGGACCCCGGCGGCCGCAAGATCGCGTCGCGCTGGACGAAGTGAAAACGTCCTTTGGCACGGCGCTCGCCGAGTGGCAAAAAGCTCGCGCGAAAACGAGCGGCAACGGTGCAGGATGGTCGAGCGAAGTTCTTCCCGGCAGCTTTGCGCCGGGCGGAGCGGCGGTTGCGACGCGAACGGAGCCGTCGCTTTCCGACGGAGCGGTCGTCATCGCAGCGATTACGAGCTGCACGAACACTTCGAACCCCTCGGTAATGATCGGCGCGGGTCTGCTCGCCAAAAAAGCCGTCGAGCGCGGACTGCGCCCGAAGCCGTGGGTAAAGACGAGCCTTGCGCCCGGCTCGCAAGTCGTCACCGATTATCTCGAGCGCGCCGGACTGTGGTCGTATCTGAACGAGATCGGATTCAATCTGGTTGCATATGGCTGCACGACGTGCATCGGCAATTCCGGGCCGCTTCCCGACGAGGTGGCAAAGAAGGTCGCTGATGAGGAT
>JAFAMS010000053.1 GCA_019233165.1 Vulcanimicrobiota bacterium
GACGCCGACCTCGTGCACTTCTCGAGCAACGCGTTGCGGATCTGGCAAGACGATTCCGCCTCCAGCCACAAAGGTCTCGCTCACGACGACGGCGCCCCGATGCAGGCCCAGATGAGCTTCGGGATCACCGCGCTCGCACTCATGACCGGCGGCAATCCGGAGACCCTCGCGAAGAAATATCTGCCGCAGTACCTCTATTCGATCACCTTGCACGAGGTCGGGCACAACTTCGGGCTGCAGCACAACTTCATCGGTCACGCCGCCTACACCAAGAAAGAGCTTCGCGATCCGTCGTTCACCGGCCGAAGCGGCCTCTCGACCTCGGTGATGGACTACATTCCCTTCAACTTGGCGCCGAAGGGCGCGAAGAACGGGAGCCTGTTCATGACGGTATTGGGACCGTACGATTACTATGCGATCCGGTGGGGCTACGCACCGGTCCCCGGTGCGAAGACGCCCGAAGACGAGGTTCCGACGCTGAGCCGTTGGGCTTCGGCGTGGAGCGATCCGCGCTATCGCTTCGCCTCGGACGAGGATACATTTTGGCCGACCGGGCACGCAATCGATCCGCGCGTCCATATGTTTCAGCTCACCGGCGATACGATCGGATGGTGCGACGAGCAGCTCGGGATCGTGCACGGCCTCTTGGGCTCGCTCGACCGGCGCTTCCCCCGCACTCAGCGCGTCTGGGAAGACGAGCGCGTCGCGTTCGGCACCACGCTCGGTCCGTACGTCCGCTGCTCGACGAACGCGGCGCACTGGATCGGCGGCGAATATCTTTCGCGCGCGCGCGTCGGAGATCCGCACGCCGCGCTTCCGCTGACGCCGGTCGGCTATGCCGACGAGAAGCGCGCCTTCGACGTCGTCGACCGCTACCTGTTCTCCAATTCCGCTTGGAACTTCTCGCCGGCGACGCTGCGGCGGCTGGTCTACACCGAATATTCCGGCTTCAATCTCTTCAACTACGATCCGTCCGCGCGTCACGACATCTCGGTTGCCGCGCTTGCGGCGCGCTACCAAAACATCGCCCTCGGCTACATGTTCGCGCCGCTCGTGTTGGGACGCATCGACGACTTGCCGAGCAAGGCCGGGTCGACGAAGGTGATGACGCTGACCGATCTGTTTGCCTGGACGCAGCGTTCGATCTACGGCGATCTGACGGACGGCACGGTCGCGAAAGCGAGCGTCGTCCGGCGTAACCTCCAGCGGCGCTACGCCGGCTTATTGGCGAGACTCGCCAACGGCCCGGCGCCGGGCACGCCGTTCGATGCCCAAGCGCTCGCTCGCTTCGAGCTCGGCGATCTCGACGGCCGGATCGGCACGGCTTTGAAAGCGCGGCCCGGCGACGTTCAGACGCGCGCCCATCTCGAGGCGATGCGGGTCGACGTCCGGCGCGCTCTTCACGCGCAAGGGGTCGTTCCGGCTTCGTAACGGCGCGTTGGGTCGTGGACCCCTGGCCGCGGCTGTGGTATGATGCCGCGGTCGCCGGCCCGGCTCAAAATGGTGGGGCTGGAGCCGGGCGAGACTATCCTGTCATAGGAGCAACATGCCTCTCACCAAGGAACAAAAGGCCGAGATCGCGGCCAAGTACGGCCGCGGCGAAAAAGATACCGGCTCGGCCGACGTCCAGATCGCGGTGCTCACCGCGTCGATCAATCAGCTCACCGAGCACCTGAAGGTCCACAAGAAAGACCACCACAGCCGCCGCGGCCTGCTGATGCAGGTCGGCCAGCGGCGCCGGCTGCTCAACTACCTGCAGCGCGTCGATCTCGAGCGCTATCGCACGCTCATCAACGAGCTGGGACTGCGCCGATAAACCGGGGACCAGGGAACCCCTGCCGGTTCCCGAACCGCGCCCCCCAAGAATTGTAAGAAGAAAGAAAAGTAGGAGAACACGTGCCAGAATCGATCTCGCTCGAGATCGGCGGCCGTACGCTGGTTATCGAAACCGGCGAACTTGCAAAGCAAGCCAACGGTTCCGCTCTCGTCCGCTACGGCGACCAGAACGTCGTTTTGTGCGCCGTCACGATCTCCGCGCAGCCGCGCGAAGGTCTCGACTTTTTCCCCCTAACCTGTGAATTCGAAGAGAAGATGTACGCAGCCGGCAAGATTCCCGGCGGGTACATCAAGCGCGAAGGGCGTCCGACCGAACACGCGACGCTAAGCGCGCGTCAAATCGATCGGCCGCTGCGGCCGCTCTTCCCCGAAGGCTTTCGGAACGACGTTCAGATCGTAACGACGGTCCTTTCGATCGATCCCGAGCTCGACGCCGACGTCCTCGGCGTCTGCGCGGCAGGGGCAGCCCTTGCGGTTTCGGACTTTCCGTTCGAGAAAACCGTCGCCGCCGTGCGAGTCGGTCGCGACGAGAACGGCGATTACGTCTGCAATCCGACGCTTCCGCAATACGAAACCGGTGGAATGGACATCGTCGTCGCCGGGACTTCCGATGCGGTGATGATGGTCGAAGGCGGGATGAAGGAAGGGACCGAGGACGAGTTCCTCGGCGCCGTCGAGTTCGCACACGAGAACATCAAGAAGATCGTCAAAGCGATCGATCAGCTGGCGAAGAAAGCCGGCAAGGAAAAGCGCGAGTATCCCGTCCACGTCGTCGATCCGGAGCTCAAGAGCTTCGTCGAGAAGACGTTCAAGAAAGAGATCGCCAAGGCGATGCGGATCGTCGACAAGCAGGCCCGCAACGAAGCCTTCGCCGCAATCACGCGCGAGCTCGCGATCTCGAAATGCAAGGACGAGGCACTGCGCATCCAGCTCGAAGATCCCAAGGACAAGGACTTCGACAAGATCATCAAGGCGATGGAGGAAGAAGAGCTCCGCGTGATGGTCGTCGACGAAGGCCTGCGTCCCGACGGCCGCAAGCCCGACGAGATCCGTCCGATCTGGAGCAAGGTTCACTACGTCCCGCGCGTGCACGGAAGCGGGGTTTTCCAACGCGGACAGACGCAGGTTTTCACCGCGGCGACGCTCGGCTCGATCAGCGACGAACAGCGATTGGACTGGATCGTCGCGGTTCCGAACAAGCGCTACATGCACTTTTACAACTTCCCGCCGTACTCGGTCGGCGAGACGCGCCCGATGCGCGGCCCCGGCCGGCGCGAGATCGGCCACGGCCACCTCGCGGAGCGCGCGCTTGTCCCCGTGCTTCCGGTCGAGGAGGATTTCCCGTATACGATCAGGGTGATGAGCGAGACGCTCGAATCGAACGGCTCGTCGTCGATGGCTTCCGTTTGCGGGAGCACGCTCGCCCTCATGGACGCGGGCGTTCCGATCAAGAAGCACGTCGCAGGCGTCGCGATGGGGCTGATTCTCAAGGGCAAGAAATACCGGGTCCTGACCGACATTCAGGGTCTGGAAGACGCGCTCGGCGAGATGGATTTCAAAGTCGCCGGGACGGTCGACGGGATCACCGCGATCCAGATGGACATCAAAGTAAGCGGGGTCACGCTCGAGATCATGCGCGAAGCGATGGCCGAGGCGAAGAAGTCGCGGCTCTTCATCATCGACAAGCTCAAAGAGACGATTGCGGAACCGCGTGAAGAGCTCTCGCCCTACGCGCCGCGCATGATCGTCTTGACGATCAACCCGGACAAGATCAAAGACGTGATCGGCCCCGGCGGCAAGATCATCAACAAGATCATCGCCGACACCGGCGTCAAGATCGATATCGAGAACGACGGCCGCGTGTTCATCGCCTCGCCGGACGGCGAAGGCGCTCAGAAGGCAAAAGCGATGGTCGAGGCCCTCACCAAAGAGGTGCAGGTCGGCGAGACCTATCTCGGCACCGTCACGCGGCTGATGAACTTCGGCGCGTTCGTCGCGTTCTTGCCGGGCAAAGAGGGGCTCGTCCACATCAGCCAACTCGCGCCGCAGCGCGTCGAGAAGGTCGAAGACGTCGTCAAGATCGGCGATCAAATCATGGTCAAGGTGATGGAGGTCGACTCCCAAGGCCGGATCAATCTCTCGCGCAAAGCCGTCCTCAACGGCGACGCCGGGATTCCGGACGACTACCAACCCCGCGGCCCACGGCCGCCGCGAGGCCGGCCGGGCGGCGGCGGCGGTGACAACGGCGGCGAGCGCTTGGGCGCGCCCGTCGGAAGAACGCGGAGACGCCGCAGTTAGCAGCGAGTCGGCAAAATTCACGGGCCGGGTTCCGGAGGTCTACGACCGGGAGCTCGGCCCGATTTTTTTTGTCGACTATGCCGACGATCGCGCGCCGGGTCGCCGCGTGCGAACCCCAGCGCGTGTTGGAGACGGCGGCCGGAACCGGACGA
>JAFAMS010000144.1 GCA_019233165.1 Vulcanimicrobiota bacterium
CAACTAGTCGTTAGTGCGAATGGGGATCGATGACGTCGCGCAGGCCGTCGCCGAAGAGGTTCACGCCGAGGACCGCGATCGAGATCGCTAGCCCGGGGAAGGTCTCGAGCCACCACGCCGTGTCCATATATTGCCGTCCGTCGGCGAGCATCGAGCCCCACGACGGGACCGTCGGCGGCGCGCCTAGACCTAAAAACGAGAGCGCGCTCTCCAAGATGACGGTCCGCGCGACCTCGAAGGTCGCCAGGACGATCACCGCCGAGGCAATGTTCGGCAGGATGTGGCGCAGCAAGATTCGCGACCGCGAGGCGCCGGTCGCCTGCGCCGCCGAGACGTACTCACGCTCGCGAGCTGCGAGCGTCTCGGCGCGGACGACCCGCACGTATTGCACCCAGCTCGTCACTCCCAGGACGACGATCACGGTCGTCAAGCTTGGACCGATCACGGCGACGATCGCGACCGCGAGGAGCAAGAACGGGAACGCGAGCTGCAAGTCGGTGATCCGGGCGATCACGTCGTCGACGATCCCGCCGAAATATCCGGCGACCATCCCCGCGGTCACGCCGATCGTCCCGCCGATCGCGACCACGGAGAGGCCGACGATCGAAGAAACGCGCGCGCCATAGAGGATCCGCGAAAGGATGCAACGGCCGAGATTGTCCGTCCCAAGCGGAAACGTCGTGGTCCCGCCGTGCATCCACATCGGCGGCTGGGTGACGCGCGCGAGATCTTGGAGGTTGGGATCGTGCGGCGCAAGCCACGGCGCGAGGATCGCGCAGAAGCCGACGATGATGACGATGACCCCACCCACGATCGCGGCCGGTTCGCGGACGAGTCGCGACCACCACGTTCGCCGGACGAGCTCCTCGTCGCGAGCGATCGTGCGATCGACGAGCGCCACGGTTGCCATGGATTCAGTCGTACCTGATGCGCGGGTCGAGTGCGGCGTACATGAGATCGACGATCACGTTGAGGATCACGAAGATCGTCGCGGCCAGGAGCACGACGACCTCGACGACGGGAAAGTCGCGGTCGTAGATCGCCTGGATCGCAAGCCTTCCGATACCCGGCCAGGCGAAGATCGTTTCCGTGATGAGCGCGCCGGAGAGCAGCGTGCCCAGCTCGACGCCGATTTGGGTGATGATCGGCAGCCAGGCATTGCGCATCGCGTGGTGGCCGATGAGCCGCCAGCTTCCGACGCCTTTCGCGAGCGCGGTCCGCAAGAAGTCGCTGTGCAGGACATCGAGCAACGCGCCCCGCGTCAAGCGCATCAGTTTCGCCATCGAGAACAGACCGAGCGTCAATGCCGGCAAGACCAAGTGGCTGAGCCCGCCGATCCCGCTGACGGGAAACCACCCGAGCCACACGCCGAAAACCAGGATCAGCATCAACCCGATCCAGTAGGTCGGCCCGCTCTGGCCGAGCAAGGCGAAGAGCCGCACGGCGAAATCGAATGGCGTGTTCGGCTTCACCGCAGAGACAATTCCCGCCGGAACGGCGACCAGCACCGCGATGAACATCGCCGCGAAGCCGAGCTCGAGCGTCGCCGGAAGGCGCTCGAGCGCGAGCCCCATCGCCGGCGTGTTGTGGCGTAGCGAATCGCCGAAGTCCCCGCGAATCGCTTGACCGGCGAACTTTGCGAACTGCTCGTAGAGCGGGCGGTCGAAACCTTCGGCGTGGCGGAATGCGGCGATGTCGGCCTGCGTCGCTTCGGGCGGAAGCATGATCGCTGCCGGATCGCCGGTCAAGTGGACGATGAAGAACACGACGACCGCGACGCCGACCAGCACCCATGCTGCGCCGAAGATCCGGCGAAGGACGTACGCGGTCATCGCCTGCCGGTTATTGTTTCAGCGACATTTCGATGCCGTAGATCGCCTCGTCGGCTCGCGGCGTCCAAACCAGCCGGCGCGAGGCGCCGTAGAGGTCCTCGAACTGGAACAAGAAGATCCAAGGAGCCGCGTCGTCGACCTCGTTCGCGATTTTCTGATACATCCCGCGGCGTTTGCTCGCATCGAACTCGTAGCGCGCATCGGCGAGCTGTTTGTCGACCTCGGGCGTCCACCAGGTCGCGATCCCGCCTTCGCTCGAGAACAGCGGCGTGAAGATCGGATCCGGATCGAACTGCGGGAGACCACCCCAGCCGAGCAAGTACAGCGGCTGCTCTTCGCGGCGGTTGATCATGTTGCTGTAGTTCGTCCATTCCCACGGACGCACGGTGGTTTTGATTCCGGCGGCGTTGAGATAGCCTGCGACTGCCTCGGCGACTTCCTTGTCGCGATTGTAGCGTCCGGCCGGCGTGTTCAGGACGACGTCTAAGCCTTTGCCGTCGGGGTAGCCGGCTTTGGCGAGCAGCTCCTTCGCCTTGGCGACGTCGTAATGGTAGCCTTTGAATTTCGGATCGAATCCGAAGAACCCGTACGGGATCGGCGATTGCAGCTCGTAGCCGCGGCCGCCCATCACGTTCTTGACGATCGCCGGGACGTCGACGGCGTAGTTGCACGCTTCGCGGAAGAGCTTGTTCTGCTGCGGCCCCGGCTTGAGCGTGTTGAACGCGATGAAGAGCTGCCGGTTGCTGCGCGCGCTCGCCATCCGCGTCGTGCGGCTCCCTTCGATCGAGATCGCGTATTGCGGCGGAACGTTTGTGATGAGATCCGTTTCCCCGGTCTTGAGCGCCGCGACGCGCGCGGCGGCGTCGGGGATCGGACGATAGATCAGATGCTGGACCTTCGGCGCGCCCCCGAAGTAGTTCGGGTTCGCGTCCATCTCGACTTGCTCGTCCTTCTTCCACGCTTTGAGAATGAACGGTCCCGTCCCCATCGCGTGCGTCTCCATGTACGCATCCCCGTGCTCTTGCCAGAACTTCGAGTCGACGATGTACGGGCGCTGCCGTTGGAACGGCAACAAGACGCTCGCGCGCTTGACGATGAACCGGACCGTCAACGGATCGGGCGTCTCGACGCGCTCGATCTCCGAGACGTACGTCCCCTGGACCGACTTATAGTTCGGGTCCTTGATCTTCTCGACCGTAAACTTCACGTCGGCGCTCGTGAACGGATCCCCGTTCCAGAACTTGACGTTCGGACGCAGCTTGTACTCGACGACCGTGTTCGAGACGCGCTTCCAGGAGAGCGCCAGGTTCGGCACCGGCTTCCCGTCGTTGGTGAAGTTTACGAGATAGTCGTACATGTTGCCGAGGACGTTGAAGGTCGGCGTGATCGTCGTGCGGATCGGGCTGAGGGTGTCGATATCGACGCCCTGGGAGACGACGACGGTACCCGGGTCGGCTGCGCGCGTCGGCGCCGGCGGCGAGGCGAGAGCCAACGCAAACCCACCCAGGATCAAAAGAGCGATTGAGCGATTCTTCATTTGCGAGGTCGGTACGCCCCGGCGGGATTTCATCCTTTAGACGACCGTCCCCCGAACCTCCCCAAACCCGATCCGCGGGCGGCCGGGACGCTCCGAGACGCCGCGCATGATGACGGTGTCACCGTCCTCGAGAAATGCGCGCGACGAACCGTCCGCCAGGGTCAGCGGCGTGGCTCCGCGCCGCGTGAGCTCGAGCAGGCTGCCGAAGGTTCCCTCGTCTGAACCCGAGACCGTTCCGGAGCCGTAGAGATCGCCGGGTCGGATTTGCGTCCCATTGCTCGTGAGATGCGCGAGCTGCTGCGGCATCGTCCAATACATCCCGCGAAAGTTGACGCGGCTGATCGTCTGCGGCGCGAGCAATCGCGCGCGCATCCCGGCGGACTCGAGCTCGACGGTGAGCTCGACGTCGAACGCCCAATCTTCACCGACGCGCAGATACTCGAGGGGCGCAGGATCTTGCGCGCGATTCGGTACGCGATACGGCGCAAGCGCGTCGAGCGTCACGATCCACGGCGAGATCGACGTCGCAAACGATTTCGAGAGAAACGGCCCGAGCGGCTGTCCTTCCCATGCTTGGATGTCGCGGGCGCTCCAGTCGTTCAAGAGGACGAGGCCGAAGATGTGCTCGGCCGCGCGGCCCGTCGGAATCGCCGCACCGTTCGGATTCGCGGGGCCCGTGACGAACCCGAGCTCGAGCTCGTAGTCGAGCTGCCGCGAAGGGCCGAACCGCGGCGCCGCGTCGGGCGCGCTCTTCGTCTGTCCGCACGGACGCTCGATCGGCGTCCCGCTCGCCACGACCGTGCTCGAGCGTCCGTTGTACGCGATCGGTATCCAGCGATAGTTCGGCATCAGCGGCTCGCCGCCGGGACGAAAGATTTTCCCGACGTTCGTCGCGTGCTCGATCGACGAATAGAAATCGGCGTAGTCGCCGATCGCGATCGGCAAATGAAGTCGCACCTCGCTTTGCGGGGCGACGAGCTCGTCGGCGAGCCCCGCGCGATCTCGGATCTCGGAACTCTCGTCGCGCAGAAGCGATAGCAAACGCGCGCGCGTCGCCTGCCATGCGTCGCGTCCGAGGGAGAGAAATGCGTTGAGCGAGGGCTGCGAAAACGTGCCTGTGGGGTCGGCCAGGATCCCGTCGAGCAAGCCGGCTTCACCCAGACGCGCGAGATCGATCACGGAGTCGCCGAGTGCGACGCCGACGCGCGGCGCGCCGCCGGGTGGCGAAAAGATCCCGTACGGCAGATTCTCGAGCGGGAAATCGCTACCCGGAGGTATCGAAACCCAGGAGCGCATCACTCCAAGAAGCCGAGCTCGCGCAGGCCGTCGATCGGTTCGGTTAGGCTGCAGCTGCCGAACGACGAAAAGAGCTCGACGCGCATCGCCGCCAGCGTCGCCGCGCCGAAGCGATGATCGCGCCAGATCAGCGCGTCGTCCTCCAAGACGAACGCCGACGAATCTTCTTCTTCGAGCGCCGCTTGGATCGTCGCGAACGCGTCGCTGTCGCGATGCGCGACTGCCGAGGCAACGAGCAGGTTCAGGAAGCCGTGCTGCGTCATCCCCTCGCGCTTCGAGCGGAGCGGATGATGGAGACCGGCAGTGGCTTTGAACGGGATGTCGAGCCGTGCGCACGCCGCCAGCACGTGGGTGAGCAGCTCATCGCTGGGGATCATTTCGGGTGTCTCGCCGCCGGTTCGTATCTTCGCCGCGAAGGCCCGCGAGGTACGCCGCTCGAGGGCGAGCCGTTCGAGGGCATCGTCGACACGTGTCAGCGGCGTCGCACCGCCGACGACTTCGCAGAAAACCGCGATCCGGCCGGGACGCACGTGCGACCATGCGATGAGCGTTTCGATCAGCTCGCCGCGCGTCGCGTCGACGTTGCGCGGCGTCTCGAGCGCGACGATCGGGACCGCGTCGAACGCGGCAACGTGCGCGAGCGCCCGATCGACGTGACGGTCGAGAATCACCGACACCTGGGGCGGACGCACGCGGCTTGCAGCGACCTCCTCGAGCCGGGATGCCGGGACGACGAACGCGCCCACGGTCCCGGCATAGGGTCCGCTGCGTGCCGCAGCATCGGCTGCCAGCGCCTCGTCCATCGCTAGCTGCGCCGGCGGGAAGAGTCCGGCGTCGTCGATCAGCCGGCTCGTCAACGCCGCGACGGCGGTGTTGAGCGCGCTTTGCGCTATCGCCCGAACTCCGGAGCGTTCTCGATCGTCGCGATCTGCGCCGCGGACGGAACCTTCTCCGTCGTGTCGCTTTCGCGCTTATCCGGCGCGGGCGTCATAACCGTGTAGTGGGAACCGTGCTGCTCGAGCTTCCCGGCAAGGACCCGGCCGTCCGCAAGCGTAGCACGAATCCACTTGCCGACCCAGGGTTGAACTTCGGCGTCTGTCATGATGGAAGATATGTGGATGAAGGAAAGCGAGACCTTCCGGCCGTTTCGAGATCGAACGGCCGCGGGGCGCGAGCTCGCCGAACATCTGCGCAAGTACGAGCGCCCCGACGACGTGGTGGTCTTGGCCCTTCCGCGCGGCGGCGTCCCGGTCGGCTACGAGATCGCGCGCGTCCTCGGCGTCCCCCTCGACGTCGTGGTCGTGCGCAAGCTCGGTGTTCCGGGTCGAGCCGAGCTCGCAATGGGCGCGCTCGCTACCGGCGGCCTCTTCTGGATCGATCGTCATATCGCGAGCCGGCTCGAAGTCGGCCAGGACGAGATCGATGCGGTTTTGGCGCGCGAGCGCCGGGAGCTCGAACGCCGCGAGCGTGCCTACCGGGATCTGCCGCCGCCGCAAGTCCATGGGAAGGTCGTGATCTGCGTCGATGACGGGATCGCGACCGGCGCGAGCATCCGCGCCGCCGTCGCCGCGTTGCGTCAAGGGGCGCCTGCGAAGATCGTCGTTGCGGTCCCCGTCGCCGCAGCCGAAGTCGCGGCCGAGCTGCGCGAGATCGCCGACGAGGTGATCGTCTCCCGAACGCCTCCGAACTTCCGCGCCGTGAGTCTCTGGTACGAAGATTTCAGCCAGACGACCGACGAGGAGGTCCGCTCGCTGCTGCGGCTAGCTTCCGGCGACTCCGGTAAACGTTAGATAGGCCATCCAGGTCCCGAGCGTCACGCAGACGACCGAGACTCCGATGGCGAGGACGTTCCCGAGGAGCGAGTTGACGCGATCCCCGAGGATGCGCCGGTCGTTGGCCATGATCAGCAAGAACCCCAGCACGATCGGCAAGACGAACGCGTTGAACGCCATGACGTAGACGGTGATCTTCACGAGCGGCAGGTTTGGGATGAGGACGACGCCGGCTGCGACCAGGATGCAAACGCCGTAGAGCCCGTAGAAGCGTTTGGCTTCGAAGAGCGCGTGGTCGAGCGAACAGCGCCAGTGAAGCGCTTCGCCGAACGCCCACGACGTTGCGAGCGAGATGACGAGTGCGCCGAGCAACGACGCACCCAGGAGGCCCGCACCGAACGCGACGCCCGCGTATTTGCCGATCAGCGGCTCGAGCGCAAGCGCGGCGTGCGCCGCGTCGCTGACTGCAATGCGGTTGA
>JAFAMS010000340.1 GCA_019233165.1 Vulcanimicrobiota bacterium
GGACCGATGCGCTCGTGCAAAGCGTCACGGCGACGGGAACGGTGAATCCGCAAGACACCGTCAACGTCGGCACGCAGGTCTCCGGCACGCTCGCCGAGCTGTACGTCGACTACAACTCAAAGGTGAAGAAGGGACAGGTGCTCGCGCGGCTCGATCCGACGAGTCTGCAGGCTTCGCTGGACCAGGCGCGTGCCTCGCTCGCGCAGTCGGAAGCGCAGGCCTCGGCGAGTGCGGCGAGCGCGCAGGGTGCGGCAGCGAACGTCAATGCGGCGCAAGCCAATGCCGCCGCCGCGCAGGCGGCGCTCGAGTCCGCGCAAGCGCAAATCGCGAAGGCGCAGAGCGCGAACGTTCTCGCGCAGGAGACCCTCTCGCGGGATCGCCAGCTGCTCGCGCAAGGTTACATCTCTCGGAGCCAATTCGAGACCGATAGCTCTGCGGCGGTTGCGGCGCAATCCGGCTTGGCGGCGGCGGTCATCGGTGTGAAGCAAGCGCAGGCACAGGCTGCCGCGCAAATCGCGACCGCACGCGCGAACGCGGCGCAGGCGCAAGGCGCCGGCTCGACGGCGCAAGCCGGCGAAGCGGCGATCGGGATTCAAGCAGCCCAGGTTCGTCAGGCGCAGTATAATTTGGATCACGCGGTGGTCACGTCGCCGGTCGACGGAACTGTAATCGCGCGCGACGTCTCGGTCGGTCAAACCGTCGCAGCTGGTTTCCAGACGCCGACGCTCTTCTCGATCGCGACGGATCTTGCGAAGATGGAAGCCGACCTGCAAGTCGGCGAGCCGGATATCGGCAACGTCCGTCCCGGCGATACGGTCGACTTCAACGTGCTCGCGTATCCGACGCGGACGTTCACGGGAATCGTCTCGCAAGTCCGCCAGAATCCGACGACCGTCCAGAACGTCGTCACCTACACCACGGTCGTCTTGGTCGACAATCGCGACGGCGCACTTCGTCCGGGGATGACCGCGAACGCGACGATTCACGTTGCCTCGCTGCGAGGCGCGACGATCGTGCCGGTCGCAGCGCTGCAGTGGAGGCCGTCGCCCGAGCAGGCGAGCCTCGTCGTGGGGCCCGACGGCCGGCCGTTCCATCGCACGCAGGGTGCCCCCAACGCGGGTCCGAGTGCTGCAGGCGCGGCGCAAGCCGGCGGTTCGCCGTGGGGCAACGCCGGAAGTTCCGGCGGTTCGACGGTCGTCGCCGGGACGCACGGGCGTATCTTCGTCAGCACCGCCGACGGTAAGCTCCGCGGGATCCCCGTCCAGATCGAGATGGTCAGCGGAACCGATGCGGCGGTAACGCCGCGGCGCGGGACGCTCGCAGCGGGCGAGCAGGTCGTCGTCGGCGGCGGCTCACCGCGGTCACATGGCGCGAGCACGGCGAACAATCCGTTCGCTCCGAGCCGCGGCGCGCGAGTCCCCGGCGGCGGCGGCGGGCGAGGGTTCGGCGGATGAGCGCAGTCGTCGAAGTCCGCGATCTCGTCAAAGTGTATCCGATGGCCGATCACGCGGTCCGCGCCCTTGACGGCGTCGATCTCGCGATCGAGCCGGGCGAGTTCGTGGCGGCGATGGGTCCTTCGGGCTCGGGAAAGTCGACGTTCATGCACATCGTTGGGATGCTCGATCGTCCGACCGGCGGAACGTACCGCTTCGAAGGACGCGAGGTCGCCCGCCTGAGCGGCGACGACCTCGCCGATCTGCGCAGCCGGCGGCTCGGGTTCGTGTTTCAGGCGTACAACCTCTTACCGCGCACGTCGGCGGTCGAGAACGTCGAGTTGCCGATGATCTACGCCGGCGTCGAACCCGACGTCCGGCGCGCGGCTGCGCTCGAAGCGCTCGGTCTCGTCGGTCTCGGGCACGTCCGCGACCACCAGCCGAATCAGCTCTCCGGCGGTCAGCAGCAGCGCGTCGCGATCGCGCGCGCGCTCGTCAACGATCCGGGGTTGATCCTCGCCGACGAACCGACCGGCGCGCTCGACACGAAGTCGTCGGAGGACGTCATGGCGCTCTTCCGGCGGCTCAACGAAGAACGGGGGATGACGATCCTGCTCGTGACGCACGAGCCCGACGTCGCCGCGCACGCCAAGCGGATCGTAACGTTCCGCGACGGCCGCATCCTCTCCGACACGCAGACGGCCGCGCCCGCCGAGGCGGTGCACGCATGAGCTTCCTCGCCACCCTCCGGCTTGCGGCCCAGGCGCTGCTGCGCAATCGGGTTCGCTCGATTCTCACGATGCTCGGGATCATCATCGGGGTCGCCGCAGTGATCGTGACGATCGCGATCGGCGTCGGCGCGCGCGATGCGGTGCAAAGCCAAATCGACGCGCTCGGCAGCAACCTACTGATCGTCCTTCCCGGCAGCCTCAACCAAAGCGGGGTTCGGACGGGGAACGGCGGGGCCTCGACGCTTACGCCTGCCGATGGTCTGGCGATCGCGAAACTTCCGGCCGTCGCCGCGGTCTCACCGGCGGTAAACGTTCGCGCGCAGGTCGTTGCCGGCGGGAACAACTGGTCGACGACCGTCACCGGCGTCGCTCCGACGTATCCGTTCGTGCGCAAATGGTCGATCGCCAGCGGCTCGTTCTTCACCGACGCCGACGTGAGCTCGGCGGCGAAGGTCTGCGTGCTTGGGACGACCGTGGTTCAGAATCTCTTTCCGGACGGCGGCTCCCCGGTCGGTCAAACCGTCCTGATCCGCAACGTTCCGTTTACCGTGATCGGAACGCTCGTCTCCAAAGGCCAGAGCGGCGTCGGCCAAGATCAAGACGACACCGTCCTGATCCCATACACCGCCGCGCTCCAGCGCATGACCGGTCAGACGTCGGTAGGCACGCTGATGGTGTCGGCAACCGACGCATCGCAGACCGACACCGTGCAGAACGAGGTGACGGGGTTGCTCGAACAGCGGCATCGCATCGTCGCGGGACAACCGGACGACTTCCAGATCCGTAACTTGCAAGACATCGCGGCGACCGCATCGCAGACGGGGACGATTCTCGAATATCTGCTGGCGGGGATCGCGTCGATCTCGTTGCTCGTCGGCGGGATCGGGATCATGAACATCATGCTCGTCTCGGTGACGGAACGGACGCGCGAGATCGGACTGCGCATGGCGGTCGGCGCGCGCAGCTCGGCGATCCTGCGACAGTTCCTGATCGAAGCGATCGTCCTGGCGACGACCGGCGGCGCGCTCGGCGCGCTCATTGGCTCATTGGCGACCGTCGGCGTCGCCCGGCTCGCCGGGTGGGCGACCGCGATCCCACCGACGAGCGTCGCGCTCGCGATCGGATTTTCGGCGATGGTCGGCGTGTTCTTCGGGTACGCGCCGGCACGCAAAGCAGCCGGTCTCGATCCGATCGAAGCGTTGCGCTTCGAGTAAAGCCTAGCGCCGGACCGGTGGTTGCCGCCCGGAGCGGGCGTAGATCATCCGTTCGAACGCATCGAAGATGCGCGGAACGTACGCGTGCTTGTACGGATAACGTTCGATCGGATCGCCGAGATGGACGATCATCGCAACGTCGATCTCGAAGATCAACACCCTACCGTCCGGCAGAACGCCGCAGTCGATTCCGAAGTAATCGAGTCCGACGCGGCGCGCGAGCTCGTCGAGGACGCGCTTGCGGGGGCCGTCGAAAACGTGCTCGATCCCGGCCAGGAAGCGCTCCTCCTCTTCGCGGATCCACGCTTCTTCGTCGTTGAGCGCGTTGTAGTAATGCACCATCCACTTCCGAGAGATCGCGAGATGGTGCGCGAACGGGACGCCGTCGACGAAGATGATCCGGTATTTGCGAAAGAACCCGTCGGCGCTTCGATAGTCGACGAACGGCGCGACGAAGTAGTCGCTCGTGCCCGGCTTCTGCGCCAAGTACGGCGCGAGCGCGGCGGGATTCTCGATCCGGCCAAGCGTTTCGCCTGCCTGCGAATCCGCGGCGCGAACGGTGAACGGGGCTTCGGGCGTCGCGCCGGCGACGGCGGCGGAGAGCGCGGCCGCGGGGACCCGGCGCGTGTTCGGAACGAGTGCGCCTTCGAGATCTGCGAAATCGCGCGCGACGCCGTCGCGACTGAGCTTGCGCACCTTCGCGGGGTCGTTCAAGAAGGGGATGCGGAGCTGCGGCTTCCAGGCGGCGAGCGCTTCGAGCGTCGCGTCGGCGCGATCGGATTGGGCGATCGCATTGAAAACGAGATCGCAACCCGGAAGCGCTTGCGGATTGGGGAGCTGCTCGTCGACGAAGAGCTTGAAAACGCCCGGCGAGAGCGACGGATACACGTACTCCAGCGGGACGTTCGCCTGCCAGTCGCCGGCGATCGCGAGCAGCAAGATCGTCGGCGCGCCGGGTGCCGGCGCCTTCTCGACGTAGAGGCGCTGACGCTCGAGTGCCTTGCGTTGATGCTCGAGCGCGAGGGGACGATTCCCTTTGACTTGATACGCTTCGTACAGACCGAGGTGCGCGGCGATCGATCCCGGATCGGCGCGCAGCGCGGCCTCGAACGACGTGACCGCCTCGTCGATCCGCATCGCTACGAGGGCTTCACGGCCGCGGTCGAGATCGGCTTGCGGGCTGGGCATTCGGGTTCGTTCGCCTTCAGCCCGTGCGTACGCTTGTGGGCCGCAAGCTTGCGGCGGCGACGGCGCGCGCGACCTCGCGGGCGTCGCCGGTCTCGAGGCGCGCCACGGTTACGCGAATCGCGGGTGCCGTTCGAATCCGAAAACGCTCGCCGGGGGCGACCGCATAGCCCGTAGCTCGCAAACGTTCGATCGCACGGGCCTCGGAGGGCACCGGTATCCAGGAATTCAGTCCGCTCGGGACCTCGATCGTGACGCCTTCAGCGCGCAATGCCGAAACGAACGTTTCGCGGCGGCGTCCGTACAAGTCGCGCGTCTCTTCGATTCCGGCGAGGACGCGCGCGTCGGCGAACAACGTTTTGGCGACGAACTGCAACACGTGCGAAACCCAGCCGACGCCGACGCGCTGGCGTCCGCGCAGCCGCGCGATCGTGAGCGGATCGCCGCCGGCGACCGCGATTCGCAAATCGGGTCCGAACGCTTTCGAGAAGGATCGAACCGCGAACCAACGTTCTCGCCCCGCGGTCAGCGTGCGGTAGGGCACGCCGGCGACGAGCCACGCGTGGTCGTCTTCGATCACGAACAGCTCCGCGGCGCGCTCGAGGACGGCGCGCAGCTCGCGCGCACGCCGTTCGTCGAATGCGGCGCCCGTCGGATTGTGCGCGCGAGGACTGACGATTGCGGCTTTGGCGCCCCGACGGAGCGCACGCTCGAGCGCATCCGGCAGCATCCCGCGGGAATCCACCGGTACGGGTTCTGCGACGAGTCCGGTCGCGGCGAGCAAATCGAGATGCGCCGGGTAGATCGGATCTTCGACCGCGACGCGGTCGCCGGCGCGCAACTGCGCGCCCAGGGCGCGCTCGATCCCATCGAGCGCGCCGCCGACGACGGCGAGCGCGCTCCAGCCGACGCCGTCGGCTTTGAACGACCGCGCCATCGCTTCGAGCAGCTCGGGGTCGTGCGGGTCGTTGCCGTAGACGATCGGCTCGCGCGGAACCGCCCGCAGTGCCTGCGAGAAACGCGGAAGGCGCGCAGGATCGGGATTTCCGTCGGAGAGATTGCGAAGCTCCGGCGGCACCCGTGGCGTTTCGAGAGCGCGGGCGAGCGGCGGCGCCGGACGCACGACCGTGCCGCGGCGACCGTCCGCGACGACGACGCCGCGGATTGCGAGCGACTTGTACGCCGCCGCGACCGTGCCGTGGCTTTTGCGGAGCGTGCGCGCCAGCGCTCGAACCGTCGGCAGCCGCGTCCCCGGCGGAAGCCTCCCTTCCTGAACGCCGCGCTCGATGCTGGCGGCGATCTCGTTTGATCCTTCGCCGCCGATGTGATATTGTTTCGGTACGTTCATTTCATTGTACCATAACAAAGGAAGCGACGAAGTGCAATCCCAAGC
>JAFAMS010000187.1 GCA_019233165.1 Vulcanimicrobiota bacterium
GCCCCGACAGGAGCGCGTAATCGCGCCCGCCGGCGGTCACCACGACGTCGTTCGCGCCGCAATCCAGACAGGTCAACGTGTCGCCGGTCGGGGCGTCCGCAAGAAGCGCGATCGTTCCGCGAACGGCCAGATTCATAATCGAGGTCGAGAATTGATAGTTCGAGCGCTGTCCTTGCGGGTGACGGATCTCCAAGCGCAGCTCGCCGCCTCCGCTGGGGATTTGGATCGTCGAGCCGTTCCCGTTCTGAGCGAGCCGGAACGCGCCGACTCGAATTGTCGTGCTCGCACCGAGCGTCACGAGCGAGGAATCGGGAAACACGACGACGCCGACCGACGAGGCCTGCGTGATCGCGTACGCATCGTCGGCGACCGCCTGCACGCCGGTAACCGTGATGAACGGCGCGCCGAGGTCGTGCTTGTATCCGACCGTTCCGGCGCTTCGGCGCAAGAGAATCTCGTTTGCCGCATGCCCAGGAATCGCGGCGGCACAAAGCGCAGCGAGGGCGACGAGAACAGCGACCGATATAACTCGACGCATCGCGTTTCCATGGTGCGCCTCGTTCGGCAGCCCTTCCTTTAAATAGGGTTGCGGTTTACGACGTCTTGATGGCCGTCACTCGGGGGTCGTGGCCGCCGTCACAGGGAAGCGCCCTCCATGATCTGCTGCCAGCACGAACACTACACGCCGACCGCGACCGGCGATTACGGGTTCGAGGTCGACGGCGCCCGCATCAAGTACGGGCGTGGCGTTCTGCGCGAGGTCGGGGAGGCCGCCAGGGCGCTCGGCGTCACGCGCGCCGCCCTCTTCGTCGACCCGCACCTCCGCTCGATGGAGTTCTGTGCGACGGTCGAGGACTCGCTGCGCGAGGCGAACGTAGATGCCGTCGTCTACGACGAGATAACCGTCGAGCCGACCGACGCATCGTTCAAGAAGGCGGCGAGCTTCGCGCTCGACGGGAAATTCGACGGCTTCATTTCCCTGGGCGGCGGGTCGACGATCGATACGACCAAAGCCGCCGATCTTTACGCGACCTATCCCGCCGAGTTCATGGACTATGTGAACCCGCCGATTGGTGGAGGGAAACCGATCCCCGGGCCGCTCAAGCCGCACATCGCCTGCCCCACCACGTCGGGGACGGGAAGCGAATGCACGGGGATCGCGATCTTCGACTACCTCGAGATGAACGCGAAGACCGGAATTCGCGCGCGCGAGCTGCGCCCGGCGCTCGGCGTCGTCGATCCGGACGTGACGCGAACGCTTCCGCCGATGGTCGTTGCCTGCAGCGGGTTCGACGTGCTCAGCCACGCGCTCGAGTCATACACGGCGATCCCATACACGCATCGTGCGCGCGTCCCGAAAGGCGTTGCGCGTCCGCTCTCGCAAGGAGCGAATCCGTACAGCGACGTCGGGTGCGTCGCGGCCCTCGAGATCCTCGGGAAGAACATCGTCCGCGCCGTACGCGACGCCGGTGACGAGGAGGCGCGGGAACGGATGCTCTTCGCGGCGGTTCTCGCGGGGATCGCATTCGGAAACGCCGGCTGTCACCTCCCCCACGGGATGTCGTACGCGGTGTCCGGCTTGGTGAAAGAGTTTCGCGCGCCGGGTTACGATCTCAAGGAGGCGCTCATCCCGCACGGGATGTCGGTCATCCTCAATGTCCCATCGGTCTTTCGCTTCACCGCGCCGGCCTGCCCCGAACGCCACCTCGAAGCCGCCGAGAAGCTCGGCGGCGATACGCGCGGGGCAGGACCCCACGACGCGGGAGACGTCTTGAGCGCGCAGCTCATCGAGCTGATGAAGGCGACCGGGATTCCGAACGGTTTAGCCAACGTCGGCTACACAGACGTCGATCTCGACGCGCTGACCGACGGCTCGTTTCCCCAAAAAGGGCTGATCAACAACGCGCCGCGCGAGACATCGCGCGAGCAACTCCGCGACCTCTACGCGAACGCGCTGACCTACTGGTAGCCCGGCGTTAGCCGGTAAGGTGCTTGTACGGGTCGAGGAACCGCGTCGGCTTCTTGAGCGCGTCGCGGCGGAACGGCTCGCCGAGCTCGGCGGAATCGACGACGAGATCGATCACCGCCGGCTTCCCCGAATCGAAGGCAGTCCTCACCGCATCTTGGAGCTCTCGTTCGCGCTCGACCTCGATTCCAAGCGCGCCCATCGCTCTTGCGACCTCGGCGAACTTCGGATTCTCCAGGTTAGTCCCGACGTATCGATCCTTGTAGTAGTCGATCTGGTTTTTCTTCTCGGCGCCCCATTGCGCGTTGTTCCAGACGATCGCCACGACCGGGATGTTCTCGCGGACCGCGGTCATCGTTTCGGCGAGGCTCATCCCCCACGCGCCGTCGCCGACGTACGCTGCGACCGGGAGATCGGCGCGTCCGAGCTTCGCTCCCAGCGCGGTCGGATACGAGTAGCCACAGTTCCCAAAGCTCATGGCGGCGAGGAAGCGGCGCGGATTCTCGAAGCGGAGATAGCTGTTCGCGACCGACGAGATGTTCCCGATGTCGGTCGTCACGATCGAATTGTTCGGCAGCGCTTCGGCGACGAGCTTGAGCGCGCGTCGGGGACTGATCGGCTCGCCCCCCTTCGACGAGAGCCCGTCGAGCTCGGCCTGCCACGCCGTCTTTGCTTCGGCGATGCGGCGATGCGCCGTATCGCTGCGCGTGCGGTCCGGAGCGAAACGGCGGACGAGCTCGAGCAGCTGCGAAGCGCTCGCCTTCGCGTCGCCGCAAATCCCCAGCGAGATCTTTTTCGTCAGACCGAGGACCCGGTGGTCGACATCGATTTGGACGATCTGCGCGTTCTTGGGCCAGTAGTCGAGTCCGTATTGCGGGAGCGTCCCGAACGGACCGAGCCGCGTGCCGAGCGCGAGGACGACGTCGGCCTGCGCGAGCAACTGCATCGCGGCTTTCGAGCCTTGATAGCCGAGCGGCCCGACGGCGAGCTCGTGGCTCGCCGGAAACGCATCGTTGTGCAGGTACGAGCACGCAACCGGCGCCGTGAGGTATTCGGCGAGCGCTCGCAGCTCGGCGACGCCGTTCGCCTGGACGACGCCGCCGCCGGCGACGATGACCGGAAACGTCGCTGCGGCGAGCGCGCGCGCGGCCTCTTCGAGCAGCCGCGCGGGGCCCGCACCGCGTTCGAGGTCGAGCGAAGGATAGATCTCGGTCTCCAGCTCGCCGTAGAAGTAATCGCGCGGGATATCGACCTGCACCGGGCCGCTTTCGGCCTTGGCGAGGTAGAACGCCCGGCGCAAGAGCTCGGCGATTCGATCGGGTCGATTGACTTGCGTCTGCCACTTCGTGATCTTCGAGAAGATCGGCAGCTGTTCGGTCTCTTGAAAACCGCCGAGACCGACGCCGCTCGAGCCTGCCGACGGCGTGATCACGACCATCGGCGTGTGCGCCCAGTACGCGGCGGCGACGGCGGTGACGAAATTTGTGATTCCCGGACCGTTCTGCGCGATCACGGCCGTCGGCCGGCCGCCGACGCGCGCCCAACCGTCGGCCATGTGCACCGCGTTTTGTTCGTGCGCGACCGGTAAGAAACGAATCCCCGCCGCCGGAAAGAGATCGAGCGCGTCCATGTACGCGGAGCCGACGATCCCGGGGACGAGCGTTACGCCTTCGGCGACCAGCGTCTCGACGAACGCTTCGCTCGGCGTCATCTTCGTGAGCGGCCGCACGTGCGGTGCCGCGCGGAGGCCGGTTCCGTTGGCGCGAGTCTGTAACATCAGCACCTCACCTCAGCAGCGACTGGAGAACGGGCCCGAGATCCGAAGGAGAATCGAGGACGCGCACGCCTGCGTCCCGCAGGCAGCGCACTTTCGACTCGCCGCTTCCGCGGCTGCCGGAGACGATCGCCCCGGCGTGTCCCATGCGACGTCCCGGCGGCGCGGTCCGCCCGGCGATGAATGCGACGACCGGCTTCGTCATCCCGGCGGCGTAGTCGGCTGCGTCCTCTTCCATCGTCCCACCGACCTCGCCGACGACTGCGACCGCGTCGGTCCCCGGGTCGCGTTCGAACGCCGCGAGCGCCTCGGCCGTCGACGTCCCGACGACCGGATCGCCGCCGACCCCGACGAACGCCGACTGACCGTACCCGGCCCTGACGATCTCGAGGCACATCAGTGTCCCGAGACTTCCGCTGCGCGAGACGACGCCGACCCTCCCCGGCGCGAAGATGTTTTCCGCGAAGCCCGGCATGATCCCAAGCGCCGCCTCGCCCGGCGTGACGACGCCGGCCGTGTTCGGCCCGACGATTCGCGCGCCGCGCTCGTTCGCTTCGGCGACGAACGCCATCACGTCGTGAACCGGAAGGTGCTCTGCGAGGACGACGAGGTTGCGAATCCCCGCCTCGAGCGCGTCGTAGACTGCCGCCTTCGTTGCCAACGCGGGCGTGAAGAGAACCGACCAGGCGATCCGGTGCGCTTTTGCGGCATCGGCGGCGGAGTCGAAGACGGGGACGCCGTGGACCTGGGCGCCGGCGCGACCGGGACTCGATCCCGCGACGATCCGCGTGCCGCACGCGAGCATCTTCTCCGTCCAGAACGAGGCTTGTTTCCCGGTGATCCCCTGCACGAGCACGGGATCGTCGCGACGCACGATCACGCGCGTATCGCCGCGGCCGCGGCGACCGCTGCGCGAACCGCGTCTTCCATGACGGCGTGTGGCCGGGCGCCGAGCCGGGCGCGGACGATCGCGTTCGCGCGTTCCTCGCCGGTGCCGTGGATCGAAAAGAAAAATGGAACGCGCGGCCGCAGCGCCTCGTAGCCCGCGACGACGCCCTCCGCCATCACGTCGGTTCGAGCAAACGCGCCGCAAAAGTTGACGAGAACGCTCTCGACGCGCGGGTTGGCAAGGACCAGCTCGAGCGCCGCCGTCGCTTTCGTGTACGCCTCGCCGCCGATCTCCAGGAAGTTCGCGGGAGCGCCCCCGGCGTGCGCGATCGCGTCGATCGTCGTCATCGTCAGGCCGGCGCCGTTCGCGAGAACGCCGACGTTCCCGCCGAGCTCGATGTAGTACAGCCCCGCCGCGCGGGCCCGCCGCTCGAGCTCGGTCCCCTGCGGGCCGACGAGACGCTCGACTTCGGCGAACAACGTTTCGTGCCGCGGACGTGCCGAGTCGTCGAGCGCGAGCTTGCAATCGAGCGCAACCAGATCGCCCTTGCGATCGATCGCGAGCGGATTGATCTCGAGCAGCTCGCAGTCGAGCGTCGCGAACCGCTCGTACATGCGGAGCAGCACGTCCGCGACGCCGGGATGGCGAGCGAGTCGGGCTGCACGCTCCGGGTCGAGGCCGCGACGAATGTCGACGGTCGCCGTTCGGACCGAATCCGGCGCGCGCGCATGCAGCTCTTCGATCTCGATTCCGCCCTCGTCCGCGAAGAGGACGAGCGGCGAACGCGAAGCGCCGTCGTTGAGGATCGCCGCGTAGAGCTCGCGCGCGATCTCGACCGCCTCTTCCACGAGGACCGCCTCGACGACATAACCCGCGATCGAGGTTCCCAGCAGCGCCGCCGCTTTTTCACGCGCTTCGTGCGGACTCGCGGCGAATGCAATCCCGCCGGATTTTCCGCGCTTGCCCGCGGGAACTTGCGCTTTGATCGCGACGCGCCCGCCGAGCTCGCGCGCGACGGCCGACGCGTCATCGGCGGTGCGCGCTACGCGCCCGCGCGGCGTTGCAATCCCGCCTTCGCGCAAGATTTCCTTGGCGTAATGCTCGGGGACGTTCACTTAGCGGCCGAACTCCGCCCAATACGCTCCGAAGAGCTCCTCTTCGCTCGGTTTCCGTTCCGGAATCTGGCGCACCAGGTGCGTCGTGTTGATGAAGTGCTTGTACGAGAGGTTTTCGCTGATGCTGTTCTTCTCCCACGTCCCGCACCCCATCGAGAGCGTGAAGTTCAGGCCGTTGTCGAATCCGCCGCCGTTGTTGAAGCAGTGGGGCTGGTTCACGAGAACGCGAACGACGTCGATCTCGCGCGCGAGCCGCTCGGCGTGCTCGGGCGTTTGGGTGTGCAGCGCGACCGAATGTCCCGCGCCGGCGTGGCGCAGGATGCGCCGCGCGAGCTCGACCGCATCGTCGAAGGTTGCGTAGCGGTAGACGGTCAGCACGACCGAGAGTTTCTCGCCGGAAAACGGATAGTCGTCGCCGACCCCCGTCTCTTCGACCATGAAGAACTCGGCAGCGGGCGCTGCGGCATCGCCGAAGCCTGCTTCGCGCGCGATCTTCTGCGGCGACTGGGCGACGATCTTCGGACTCAGGCCGCTGCCCGAGAACATCGCCGCCTCCAGCTTCGCCTTTTGCGCCGGGTCGAGCAGGTAACCGCCTTCCGCCCGCAACGCCGCGATCGTATCGTCGTAGATTGCATCGGCGATGAGGACCGAGTTCTCGGACGAGCAGCTCGTTGCGTAATCGAACGTCTTGCTGAGCTTGATCTTTCGAGCGGCGTCCCGCAGATCTGCGGTGACGTCGACGATCGCCGGCGTGTTCCCGGCGCCGACGCCGATCGCCGGCGTCCCCGACGAATACGCCGCACGAACGTTGTTCTGCGAGCCGGTGACGACGACCAAGTCGGCTTGCGCCATCAGCTCGCGGGTGAGCTCCTTCGTGATCGGGCGCGGCAGCATCTGAACGAGCTCCTCCGGCGCTTCGAGTTTTCGCAGCTGCTCGCGAACGAGCTCGACGACGAGCTCGCACGTGAGGGCTCCTTTCGGCGACGGCGCGAGGATCGTCGCGTTCCGCCCTTTGATGCTCATCATCGTCTTGTTGATCGGCGTCGCCGAGGGATTCGTCGACGGACAGACCGCTGCGACGACGCCGACAGGTTTCGCGTACAACGTCAGCCCGAGCGCGGGGTCGTCGCGAATCACGCCGACCGAGATCGCAGCCGGATCGAGCAGGTCGCGCAGCGTCCCGAACGTCTTGCGCTGATTCTTCGCGACCTTATCCTCGTAGCGGCCCAGACCCGTGTCCTCGACGGCGAGACGTGCGAGCCGCTCCGCGTTTTCGCGCTTGTAACCTGCCCACGCGACCGCCGTGACGAGCCGATTCGTCTGCGCCTGTGAATAGCCGGCGATCTCGCCTTGCGCGCGGCGGGCACGCTCGACCAGCGCGCGCACGCTCTCCGCAGCGCTCGGCTGCGCGGTCAGACTCCGAACGTCGCTCGCCACTTCGCGATGATCTCCGGCGTCTTGGCTTCCTGTTCTTCGACACGAACGGTGCTCCACCGCAGCCGGTCGAGCGGGACGTTGTTCGGGGGCGGGACGTCGGCGCGCATTGGATACTGAAACGTCTGCGTGCAGACCGCCGAGAATTCTTTCGAATAATAGAAGTTTGCCAACAGGCGCGCGGCGTTCGGATGTGGCGCGTCCTTCATTACGGTAAACGGACTTACGATGAGAACTGCGCCGTCGTCCGGCCACTGGATCTCGATCGGATTCCCTTCGGCCTTGCGCTGCGACGCAAGCTCGAAGACACCGCACCCGACTTGCCGTTCGCCGGCGACGACGTCGGTAACCACGTCGAAGATCGAGCGGCCGATTTTCGGCTCGTTCGCCGCGAGCTTCCCGCAGTAGGCGTCCCATCCGTACCGGTCGCTCATCGTGATCGTCCAGTTCGCGACGAAACCGCTGAACCCGGGATGGCCAAGCGAGATCTGCCCTTTCCACTTGGGATCCAAGAGGTCGAGCCACTTGCGCGGCTGGCTTCCGCGCAGTTTGGGAGCGTAGTCGATCGCCACCAGTGAAAAGCAGCCGAGGTGGTAGGTGTTGTCGGGATCGAGCGTGCGAAATTGGCGATACGTGAAGCGTTGATCGGGCGGAACGTACGGCGCCAGGACGTTCTGCGACTTCCATTTGGTGAAATGCGATACTTCGCTCGTCGAGACGACGTCGGCGGCGTGAACTCCCGCCGCAAGATCGTTGTTCACGCGCTGGAAGACCACTTGCGCCGTCTGACGGAACAGCAAGCAGGTGACGCCGGGATACTTCTTTTGGAACGCGTCGCGCAACGCTTCGGCGGTCGTCTGCGGGTACGGCGACGTGTACCAGGCGACGCTTCCTTCTTTTTTCGCCGCCTCGTAGAGCTTCGCGACCTCGTCCTCGGCGAGCGCCGGGACGCCGAGCGCGCCGGCGGCGAGCGCGCCTCCGACGAAGCGCCCGCGGGTCGTCGCTAGAGCCGGAACGCCTCGGGACTCGGCCGAAGCGGACGCAGCAGCCACCAAGGCCGGCGGGTTCCGTTCGGCGAGCTCGTTTTTGCCGGGCGCGTCATCGCCAACCATCGCCGGTAAGCTTCGCGACTCCTCGCCGCGTCGACCTTGATATCGCCGTAGGCGTCTCCGGCCTCCGCGCGCGCGACCGTCACGGCTTGGTGCCAGCAATGCATCCCGGAGATTGGGTCGGGGTGCACCGGGAACGTCAAGTTTTGGTGAACGCCGGCATCGCGCCACCAAATCCGCTGCGTGTCGGGATCGCTCGACGGATACGGCGCGACGCCGCTTTTTCTCGTGACCGTCCAGTCGTCGCCGCTCTGCTCAAGGCCGACGGTCGCCATGAGCTGGCGTTGTCCGTTCTCGTCGAGCTTCCAGCGACCCATGTGATGGCTGCACGCGACGACGCCGGGTTTGATCCCTTCGGTCACCCACGCCCGCACGACGAAATAGCCGATCTCGGTCGTCACGCGGACGAGCTCCCCAGTTTCGAGCCCCGCAAGCCGCGCGGCATCCTGCGGGTGGATCCAAAGGGGGTTCGTGTGCGCCAACTCGTCGAGCCACTTTGCATTGGCGCTGCGCGTATGGATCTGCGTCGGCAGCCGGAAGATCGGATTGAGGACCATTTGCCCGGGCGCGAGCTTCTCGGGATGGACGTGACTCTTGATGTACGCAGGGATCGCGTGCTCGCGCCATCCCCACGCGGCGAGCGTTCGCGAATAGAACTCGAGCTTGCCGCTCGGCGTCGGAAACCCGCGAACGATCGTCCCGTCGAGCCGCACGCCGACCGGTCTTCGGCCCTCGGCGTCGGCATCGGGTTGCGGGAGTGGGACGACGTTCGGCCCCGCCGCTCTCGGCGCGCGCGTAAAGATGCGGCCGTAGCCGTCGACGTGCGTGTCGTCGAGCTCGCTTTGCGGTACCGGTGCTTCGTGCTGCGCCCCGATTCCGCGCGCGATCTCGAACGCTCCGTACTTGCGCATGAAGCCGAGCGGCGTTAAGCCCTCGCTGGCCGCGCGCTCGGGCAACCCGGGAACCGAGTGCGCGAAGATGTGGCCGTAGTACTCGTCGAGAGTCAGCTTCGTCCCGGGCTCACGCTCGGACTCGAAGTATTTGCGAATCCCAAGCTTGCCGTCGGGATCGATGCGCCACGAGAGCTCGATCCAGAACGCATTCTCTTCCCACACCTCTCCCGGAGTGTTCGCGCCGACCGGCTGGCGAAAACCGAGCCACTGCGCGTCGTGGGTTTCGTACGAATGAATGTCGTGCCGCTCGGGGCTATGACCCATCGGCAGGACGTAGTCCGCGAAATACGCCGTTTCGCTCCAGGTCGGCGTCAACGCGACGTGCAGACCGATCTTGGCCGTATCGCGCAGCATCTCGATCCAAGCGAACCCGTCGGGATTCGTCCAGACGGGGTTGTAGACGCGGGTGAAATAGACGTCGACTTTACCGCGCCCCTCGCGCACAAAGTGCGGGAGCAAGAACGACATCTCGTTGAACGCGAGCGGATACTCTTGCGGCCACGTCAGCTCGTTCCAGCGCTTGGGATGCGGCGGGACGTAGATCGGCTTGGGGACGAACTTATTCCAGGCGTTCGGATAGACGCCGCCCGGCGTCGCGATCGCACCCATCAGCGCGTTGAGTAAGAAGAGCGTCCGCGCGACCTGCCAACCGCCGAGGTTCCCCGACCCCGCCGAGCGCCAGTTGTGCGTCGAGAGCCGCGTCCCGGCTTTTGCGACGAGCTCGGCGACGGCACGGAGATCGCCGGCGGACAGACGCGATTCGGCGGCCGCGTACTCGAACGTGAACTCGGCGTAGAGCTCGAGAAAGGCGCGCTCGAAGCTCTCGAACGTCCGCGGCAGCTCGGGACGCTCCGTATCGAGATACTCTTCCCAATTCCACCAGCGTTCGACGAACGCGCGATTGTAGCGCTTCGTCTCGACGAGCCAGCGCGCGATCGCAAGCATGACCGCCGCCTCGCTCCCCGGTTGCGAGGGCAGCCAGTAGTCGGCGTGCGTCGCCGTATTCGAGAGGCGAACGTCGAAGACGACGAGCTTCGCGCCGCTCGCTTTTCCTTCGATGATGCGTTGCGCGTGCGGATTGAAATAGTGCCCGGATTCCAAATGCGCGCTGATCAGGAGGATCAGATCGGCGTTGGCGTGGTCGGGGCTGGGCCGATCGAAGCCCATCCAAAACGCGTAACCGGTCCGCGCGCCCGAGCTGCAGATGTTGGTGTGCGAGTTGTGACCGTCGATCCCCCACGCGGCGAGAACGCGTTCGGTGAACCCGTCCTCGCCGGGACGCCCGACGTGGTACATCACCTCGCGCTCGCGCTCCTCGACGATCGCGCGCCGGATCCGCGCCGCGATCTCATCGAGCGCCTCATCCCAGCTCGCGCGCGTCCATTTTCCTTCGCCGCGCGCGCCGGCGCGTTTGAGCGGGTACAGGATCCGATCGGGATCGGTCACCTGATTGAGCGTCGCGGGCCCTTTCGCGCAGTTGCGCCCTCGCGACGCCGGGTGCTCGGGATTCCCTTCGAGCTTGCGGATCGCGCCCGTCTCTTTGTCGACGTACGCGAGCAGACCGCACGCGGACTCGCAATTGAAGCAGGTCGTCGGAACGAGACGGTAGCGCCGCTCTTCTCGTCGCGGCCAGGCCTTCGATTCGAGCTCGACCCAGTCGTCCCAGCGCTCTTTGGGAGGATAGGCGGAGAGATCGCTCACGCCAGCGGCACCGATTGTCCCGCCTGAACGTACGCGTGCTCGTATAAGAAGATGCCGACGAGCGCCGCGCCTGCGGCGACGAGCCCAAGCCAGGGCGCGAAAACGGCAACGACGAGCAACCCAACGGAGGCCCAGAACCAACCCGCATATGTGCCGCGCGTCAACGTCTGCGCCGCGAGGCGCGCGTGGGCCGTCGGATGCGCGAGCGTGAACTCGCCGAGGACGAACAGCAAGTGAACGAGCGCGCTTGCGGAGAGGACCCACACGAGATTTCCGACCACCGTGTCGTCGAACGCAAAGGCGAGCGCGAACGGGATGAGAATCGCGCTTCCGCAGACGAGCGCCTGAACGAAGAGATGCGGCGGCAGGAGCGGATTCTGCCAAAGATCGCGGGCTTTGGCTTGCGCGAAGAGATAGCCGGTGTAGACGGCAGTCAAGATGGCGAGCGGAACGGCCGCGAGCGCAAGGTAGTGATGGAGTCCCGGCCGGTGCGCCAGACTCGCTAAAAGATGCAGGGCGAGGAGCAATCCGTAGCCTGCGATGATGAACGCGCCCTTCACGAGCCAGCTTCGCTTCTGCGGCCGCAGGAATATCAACAGAAAACGTTCCGGGTGCTCGAGATCCCAAATCAGAATCGCTCCGGTGAGCGCAAGGAACGCGACGCTGACGAGTGGCGCAATCCAGATGACGATCGGCCCCGCCCACGGCATTCCCCCGAAGACGGCGAGCAAGATCGCGACCAGATACGCGCCTACCGCGATGCTCTTGGTCCACGTGTAAGCGCCGACGCGCCAGTCCCACGGCGCTTTATGCGAGACGTCGTACGAAAGCAGGGCCGCCGCCGAAGAGTTTCCGCCGCCCGGATGACCCGCGCCGACTTCTTGCGGCCCATTCGGTTGAGTCGCCCATGCGAAGAGATCGCCGGGCGGCCGCCGCGCGGCGAGCGGGTCGAGTGTCGCCTGATGCGCTCCTTTATAAAAGAGCTTCGGCTTCGTCTGCTTCTCCGGCCGCCGAACCGCGACCGGGTTGCGGTTGACGAGCTGCGCGACCTTCGAGCTCGGGTCGTCGAGATCGCCGACGACGATCGCTTCGGTCGGACAGACGACGACGCATGCCGGCTGCAGACCGCCATCGACGCGATGGGCGCAAAAGTTGCATTTCTCGGCGGAGTGGTCGCGCGGGTTGATGAAGATCGCATCGTACGGACACGCCGCGATGCAGGCTTTGCATCCGATGCAAACCGATTTGTCGAAGTCGACGATGCCGTCCGGCCGGCGGAACATCGCCGCGGTCGGGCAGGCCGTCACGCACGGCGCGTCGTCGCACTGATTGCACCGCGTCACTTGAAACGCGCGGCGCACCGCCGGGAACGTTCCGACGTCGACCGACTTTACATACGTCCGCGTCACCGAAAGCGGGACGTCGTTCTCCGACTTGCAGGCGGTCGTGCACGCGTGACACCCGACGCAGCGGGTGTGGTCGATGACCTTCGCGTAACGCGTCAGGCCGACTCCTCCGGAGGCTGCACGCGCTTGCGAACGGCGCGCACGAGCTCGAGGACGGACGCTTGATCGATCTGGGCCGCCGCGACGCCGGCTAGGTAGCACGCAAGCGGCGCAAACTTCCGTTCGCGCGAGTGCGCGACGATGCTCGCGAAGAGCAGCAGCTCGTCGGAGAGCTCCGGGTCGAGCGTCGGCTTCTCGATCTCGGCGCCGCGCTCGTGCGCGACGGTGACGAACTCGTCGCCAAGCTCCTCAAAAAACGGGTTCATGCAACGCCTTTCTTGATGCACGAAGACGTACCTCGGCGAAAAAAATGGTGCCGAGACCCGGAATTGAACCGGGGACACCGCGCTTTTCAGGCGCGTGCTCTACCAACTGAGCTATCTCGGCACGGGTCGGTGGTGACCGACCGGCCAGGGTTCGTCGGTGCGGCCCGCTGCCCTTCCCGATAAGGGTGACCTCCCCGAACCGGCGAACGCGGCCCTTCATGGAGTTCGGGATTCAGTTCTTTCCGGACGTTACGCCGGTGCAGAAGCCGGCCGATGCGTACTTTGCGGAATCGCTCCAGCTCTGCGAGGATGCCGAAGCGCTCGGCTTCACGCACGTCCGCACCGTCGAGCACTACTTCCATCACTACGGCGGCTACAGCCCGAACCCGATCGTCTTTCTCGCCGCCGCTTCGCAGCGGACCAAGCGCGCCCGGCTCGTCACCGGCGCAGTTCTGCCGGCGTTCAACAATCCGCTCAAGCTCGCCGGCGAGATCGGGATGCTCGACGGGATCTCCGGCGGACGGCTCGACGTCGGCTTCGCCCGCGCGTTCTTGCCGCATGAGTTCCGTCGTTTCGGCGTCTCGCCGGACGAATCGGTCGAGCGTTTTCGCGAAGGGATCGAGCAAGTCGATCTCCTCCTGCGCGAAGAGAACGTCACGCATCACGGCCGTTTCCATCGGATCGAAAACACCACCTCACTCCCGCGTCCCGTGCAGAAACCACGTCCGAAGTTCTACGTCGCCGCGCTGAACACGCCCGAAAGCTTTTCGTTCGCGGGCAAGATGGGGTTCTCGGTGATGGCGATCCCGCTCGTCGGCAAGAAGATGCGCGAACTGCTCGGCGCGTATCGCGACGCGTGGCGCGCTGCCGGACACGCCGGAAACGGCGAGGTGATGCTCGCGTTCCACCTGTTCTGCGACCGCGACGGCGAGCGCGCCCGCCGAACCGCGAAAGTGCCGCTGGACAACTATCTGCGCTCTCTCGTCGACGCTGCTTCGGATTGGCTCGACGGGCTTTCTTCCG
>JAFAMS010000215.1 GCA_019233165.1 Vulcanimicrobiota bacterium
GAACGGTGGGACGTAGATGAAGTCGCCCGGACCGGCTTCGGCGACGAACTCGAGGCGATCGCCCCAGCGCATCCGCGCGCGGCCGCTCACCACGTAGATCACGCTCTCGAGTTCGCCGTGATGGTGCGCGCCGGTTTTCGCGTTCGGATGGATGCTGACCGTTCCAGCCCACAGCTTCTGAGCGCCGACGCGGGCGAAGTCGATCGCCGCTTTGCGATCCATCCCGGCCGTCTGGGCAGTATTCGGATCGAGCGAACTTCCGGGGATTACCCGGATGCCGTTATCCTTCCAGCGCCCTTGCTGCTCGTCGCTCATAACAGAGTCGTCTCTTTTTGCGGGTGAAGCGCGCCCGGAGGGAATCGAACCCCCATCTCGCGGCTTAGAAGGCCGCTGCCTTATCCGTTAGACCACGGGCGCATGGTCGGGACGACAGGATTTGAACCTGCGGCCTCTCGGACCCAAACCGAGCGCTCTACCAAGCTGAGCTACATCCCGTTAGGCCGGTACTTCTACCCCCCGCAACTTTCTACTTTTGAACCCACCGAACTGCAGAACGGTTTTCTTCCCGTGGCAATTTCTCCGCAATCCACACACGACCAGCATGCCGCTCTGTTCGTAGACATGTGTGCAAGAATCTAGATCGTTACGATGTTTCTAGTTTTCCGACAAGTTCGTGCACTGCTTTCGCGCGGTGACTGATCGAATTCTTCTGTTTCTCGCTGAGCTGCGCGAACGTCGCGTGTTCCGACGGTTCGTAGAAGATCGGATCGTATCCGAATCCCAGCTCGCCGCGCTCGTCGCGGGTCAGCTCGCCTCCGACGATGCCTTCGGCATAGATCTCGGCACCGGCGGCATCGATATAGCAGACGACGCAAACGAACCGCGCGCCCCGATCCTCCGATCCGCTCGCCGCGACTTCGCGCAAGATCTCGGCGCGCCGCTCGGGCCACGTCGCGTGCGCTCCCGCATAGCGCGCGGAGTGTACGCCTGGACGTCCGCCGAGCGCCGAGATCTCGAGTCCCGAGTCGTCGGCCAAGACCGGCGCCCGGACCCCGGCGGCGGCGAGCTGTCCGTGCAAGGCGCGGGCTTTGATCGCAGCATTTCCGGCATAGCTGTCGGCAGTTTCCTCGGGGTCCGCGTAGGCGTCCCACGTCTCGATCGCGATCCCGTACGGCGCGGCGATCTCTCGAAGCTCCCGCAGCTTGCCTGGATTCTTCGTCGCCGCGTACACTCGCATCGTGCGTTTTTTCGACGTCGTCGTCGTCGGCGCCGGTCCGGGCGGGCTCGTCGCGGGTCTTCTTCTCTCGCGCAGCCGCGCGCACGTTGCGGTCTTCGAGGCCGGGCCTTCGTTCGAACGTTCGTATCGCGGCGAAACGCTCACGCCGGGGACGCAGCAGATCTTCGCCGACCTCGGTCTGCGTGACAGAATCTGGGCGCTCGGTGGCGGCGACCCGTCCGGGGTCGCAGTCGTCGTCGGCGGGCGGACGTACGAAATCGACCTAGTCGGCGATCCGCACAAGCGAATCCGGCAAGTCCCTCAACCGTTACTGCTCGGTCTCCTCGCGCAGGAAGCCCGCGATGCCGGCGCGCTCGTACAGATGGGGACGAGAGTCCGCGGACTCGTCCACGACCGCGACCGCATCGCGGGCATCACCGTCGTTGAAGGAGGCGAGCCGGAGACGATCGGCGCCCGCCTGGTCATCGCAGCGGATGGACGCTTCTCCGTCGCGCGGCGCGACGCGGAGATCAAACTCCTCCCGACGCGCGTCCCTTTCGATCTCTTGTGGACGAGCGGACGCGGAAGCGGGCGGCGCGTGCAAGTCATCGTCGACGAAGGCGAGATCTTCGTTGCATTTCCGACGACCGCGCACGGCGCGCAGATCGGCTGGCTCATCGAGAAGGGCTCGTACGCATCGATCCGCGCGCACGGACTCGATTGGGTCCGCGAACGGATCGCGCGGGCGCTCGCGCGGGCGCACGAGCCGATCGAAGCGACAATCGAGCGGTTCGACGATCTCTCGCTCCTCCCGGTCGTCTCCGAGATCGCCGAGCGCTGGACCGTCCCCGGCTTGCTGCTGATCGGCGACGCGGCGCACCCGATGTCGCCGGTCGGTGGACAAGGTATCAACGTCGCGATCGCGGACGCCGTCGTCGCGGCGCGGACGCTTGCGGTCGCCGTTCGCGAAGGTGAGACCGACACGCGAATCGACGAGCTGCTCAGAGCCGTCGAACGCGAACGCGCGCCGAGCGTACGCCGGATTCGCACGCAGCAGAATATCCTTCCGAATCTGCTGCGCACGATCGGCCCCGAACGAGGGCTCGCGTTTCTCGGCCCGCTCGCCCGACGACTCGTGCGCGGCGGCAACATTCCGCCGCCGCTACGCGCCGCGGTCGACCGTTTCTTACTCGGCGATCCCCCGGTCCGCGCCAACCACGGGCCGTGGATCACACAGCCCGTGGCGACGAAGTTCCTTTAAGGCTCTTCGAGCCGAAGCACCGCCATGAACGCTTCTTGCGGCAGGTCGACGCGGCCGATCCGCTTCATCCGTTCTTTGCCGGCCTTCTGTTTCTCGAGCAGCTTGCGCTTGCGCGTGATGTCGCCGCCGTAGCACTTCGCCAGAACGTTCTTACGCATCGCGCTGACCGTTTCGCGGGCGACGATCTTCCCGCCGATCGCGGCTTGGATCGGGACGTCGAACATCTGCCGCGGGATCAGCTCTTTGAGCTTCTCCGCGAGCGCGCGCCCCCGGCTCGCCGCCTTCTCGCGCGCGACGATCATCGAGAGCGCATCGACGGGTTCTGCGTTGAGTAAGATCTCCAACTTGACGAGATCGCCGGGACGGTAGCCGATCAGCTCGTAATCGAGCGAGGCGTACCCCTTCGAGCGGCTCTTGAGCTGGTCGAAATAGTCGACGATCACCTCCGAGAGCGGCATCTCGTAGGTGATGATCACGCGGCCGTCGTGCAGGTACTCCATGTTCGCAAGCGACCCGCGGCGATTCTGCGAGAGCTCCATGATCGTCCCGACGTACTCGGGCGGCGCGATCACCGTCGCCTTGACGTACGGTTCCTGGACCTCGCGCGTACGGTTCGGCGCCGGTAAGCGGGACGGGTTGTCGATCGTCTCGACGCTCCCGTCGGTCATCGTCACCTTGTACACCACCGACGGCGACGTCGCGATCAAATCGAGATCGTAGTTGCGCTCCAGGCGCTCTTGGACGATCTCCATGTGCAAGAGCCCGAGAAACCCGCAGCGAAACCCGAAGCCGAGTGCAACGGAGCTCTCGGGCTCGAATACGAGCGCCGCGTCATTCAACTTCAGCTTCTCGAGAGCTTCACGCAACTGCGAGTATTCCACGCCGTCGTTTGGATAGAGCCCGCAGTACACCATGGGCACTGCAGGCCGATAGCCGCGCAGCGGTTCGGGCGCGGGCGCGTCGGGACCCGTGATCGTGTCGCCCACGTCGATGTCGCCAAGCGAGCGGATGTTGGCGATCACGTATCCGACGTTGCCAATTTCGAGCGACGCAGTCTTGCGCATCTCCGGTTTGAAGATGCCGACCTCCGCGCACTCGTAAATGCGCTGGTGCGCCATGGACATGAAGCGC
>JAFAMS010000229.1 GCA_019233165.1 Vulcanimicrobiota bacterium
CCCCTGAAAGCAGCGCGAGCGCGAGCGCGGCACCGATTTCGACGGCGGAATACCCGCGCCGGTCGAGGACGATCGCGAGCGAGACCGCAACCCAGCCGTACGCGACGCTGCGCAGCGCGCGCGTTGCGATGACGGTCGCGACGACCGAGCTCAGCGCCGGGCGTCGATCGCGTCGAGTGCGGCGGCGTTCTCCAAGGCGGAGAGATCGCCGAGCTCGAGGCCGAGATAGCGGGCGCGCGCGACGCGCCGCATCACCTTGAGGTTGCGCGTCTTCGGCAGATCGTCGACGAAGTGGATCGCCTTCGGGCGCAGCGACTTGCCCATCACCTTCTCGATCGTCTTCATGAGATCGTCGCGCAGCGCATCGCCTTCGTGGGAGCGATCCTTGACGACCGCGAGACAGACGACGACGTCGCCCTTGATCTCGTCGGGAACGGCGATCGCCGCGGCTTCTTTCACGCGCGCGTCCGAGACGAGCGCGCTCTCGAACTCGGCCGGCCCGACCGGCTTGCCGGCGACGTTGATCGTGTCGTCGCTGCGGCCGCGGATGAACCAATACGCATGCTCGTCGATTAGGCACCAATCGCCGTGCACCCACGTATCGGGGAAGCGCTCCCAGTACGTCGCGAGATACCGTTCGTCGTCGCGCGTGCGCGCGTCGCCGCCCCAGAACGACTGCGTCATCCCGACCCACGGCTCCGTGACGACCAGCTCGCCGACCTCGCCGCGAATCGGCTTCCCTTCGGTGTCGTAGACGTCGGCGACCATCCCCGGGATCGGACCGTGGAACGAATTCGGCTCGAGCGGCATCGTCGGAAACGCGCCGACGATCCCGCCGGCGATCTCGGTCCCGCCGGAGTAGTTGATGATCGGAAGCCGGTCGCCGCCGACGACGTGCGCGAACCACTTCCAGGGTTCCGTGTTCCACGGCTCGCCGGAGCTGGCGAGGATCCGCATCCGCGAGAGATCGTGCGCGCGAACCGGCTCGGCGCCGTGGACCATCAGCGAGCGGATCGCGGTCGGCGCGATCCCCAGGTGCGTCACGCCGTGCGACTCGCAGACGCTCCACAGGCGATCGGGCTTCGGAAAATCCGGCGCCCCTTCATAGAGCACGCACGATGCACCGAGGCCGAGCGCGCTGAAGATCAGCCAGGGACCCATCATCCAGCCGATGTCGGTGAACCACAGGACGCGGTCGCCGGCCTTCACGTCCATACACAGGTGCGCGTCGATCATGACCTTGAGCGGAAAGCCGCCGTGGACGTGGACGACGCCCTTCGGCTTCCCCGTGCTCCCGCTCGTATAGAGCAGCATCATCTGATCGTCGGTGTTCGTGCGCTCGTAGCGCTCGATCGGATGGTGGGTCGCGACGGTCGTCTCCCAATCGAGATCGCGTCCTTCCTTCATCGGGACGTCGATGTGCGCGCGCCGGAAAACGAGCGCGTGCTTCACGCTCGGAGCCTCTGCGAGCGCTTCGTCGGCGACGGTCTTCATCGCGACCGGCTTCCCGCGGCGGGAGACGCCGTCGACGGTAAGGAGAACTTTTGCCTTCGCATCCGCGAGTCGCGACGCGAGCGCCTGCGGGCCGTAGCCCGAGAACGCCGGGACCGAGATCGCTCCGATGTAGGCGATCGCAAGCATCCCGATCGCGGTCTCCGGGATCAGCGGCATGAAAATCCCGACTGTGTCGCCTTTGCCGACGCCGAGCGCACGCAACGTCCCACCGAGCCGCGCGACCGCTTCGCGCAGCTGGGCGAACGTCATCGTCCGCACCGCGCCGTCTTCGCCTTCCCAAATCAGCGCCCGCACGTCGGCGTGGCCGCGGTCGATCCAGCGATCGAGGCAGTTCGCCGCGGCGTTGTATTCGGCGCCGGCGAACCAGCGCGCAAACGGCTTGCCGCGCGAGAGATCGAGGAGCTCGTCCCAGCGCCGATCCCAGCGCAAGTCGAGCGTTTCGACGATCGTGGTGTTGAACCGGCGGATGTCGCGCGCAACGTCGTCGAGCAGCGCTTGGTACGAATCGAGTCCCATCGTCCGCAGGAGCCGCGTCAAATTCGCGGCGGAGATTTGCGACTCGTCGGGGACCCAGCGGTAGACAGCGGCGGTCGTGCTCACTCCGCCGTCGTTCCCCGCACCGCGGGAACGCCCCTCGGGGGACGCGAAGGCCGACGCCCTTCTACTAAGGAGAGCCTGATGGCCATCGCGACGCCGCCGCCCGCCTACGAATCCGAAGAAGAGGCGATGATCCTGGACATGGTTCGCACGCTCGTCGCCGAGCGCGTCGCGCCGCGAGCCGCCGAGATCGACGAAAAAGGCGAGTTTCCGTGGGATATCAAGCAACTCTTCGCCGAGAACGATTTGCTCGGCGTTCCGTTTCCCGCCGAATACGGCGGCGTCGGCGGCTCGTTCGTCACGTACGTGAAGGTCGTCGAAGAAGTCGCCAAAGCGTGCGCGTCGAGCGCGCTGATCATCGCCGTGCAGGAGCTCGGAACGCTTCCGATCATGATCGGCGGAAACGACGAGCAGAAGCGGCGTTTCATCCCCAAGCTTGCGAGCGGCGAGCACATCGCAGCCTACGCGCTGACCGAAGCGGGGAGCGGCTCGGATGCGGCGGGCTCGATGAAGACGCGCGCGGTACGCGACGGCGATTCGTACGTTTTGAACGGCAATAAGATCTGGATCACGCAAGGCGGCGTCGCCGACGTCGTCACGGTTTTCGCAGTCACGGATGCGACCAAAGGCCCGAACGGGATCGGCGCGTTCGTGGTCGAGAAAGGGACGCCCGGTTTCAGCGTCGGGAAGCTCGAGAAGAAAATGGGGATCCGCGGCTCGCCGACCGTCGAGTTGAACTTCGTCGATTGCCGCGTCCCGGCGGCGAATATGCTCGGCCCCGAAGGCGACGGCTTCAAGATCGCGATGAAGGTCCTGGACAAATCGCGTCCGGGGATCGCCGCGCAAGCGATCGGAATCGCGCAAGGCGCGCTCGACTACGCGACCCAGTACGCGAAAGAACGGATCGCGTTCGGAAAACCGATCGCGCAACAGCAAGGGCTGCAGTTCATGCTCGCCGACATGCGCACCGAGATCGAGTCGGCCCGGCTGCTGCTTTACGAGGCGGCGCGCAAATGCGACGCGGGCGCGCCCGACACGACGGAGTATGCGGCGATGGCGAAGCTCAAGTGCGGCGACGTCGCGATGAGCGTCACGACCGATGCCGTGCAGATCTTGGGCGGCTTCGGCTATTCCGTCGAGTATCCGGTCGAGCGGATGATGCGCGACGCGAAAATCACGCAAATCTACGAAGGGACGCAGCAGATCCAGCGCGTCGTGATCGCCCGCAAGATGGTCGGGAAGTGGAGCCCTCCGAAGGCCTGACGTTAACTACGAAGTAACCGGCCGCCCCTAAAGTGCCCCTATCACGACGGCGCACTGCGCCGAGAAAGGGGCACCCATGTTCAAGAAGCTCTTTACCATCTCACTCGCGACGCTCTCGCTCGCGTCGCTCCTCCCGGCGGCGGCCCGCGCCGACCTCGTTACCGATCCGACGCCGGCGCTCGTCGTCTCCGCGGCGGTCACGACCGCCTACGTCGAGCCGATCGAGATCTCGCTCGAGGGGCGGTTCATCCCGCGCCATCAAGAGAGCCCGGCGTTTTGGGATAAATTCGACGAGCTCGTCTATCCCGGCGGCGCCGGAGCCGGCGGCGACGGCGGCGGCGGCAGCTAGCGCGTCGATGGCCCTCCGGCGAATCCAACGCTCGCCCTAAAGGACGAATGGCCGACACCCCGGAACGTCCCTGCCTCTAGCCACGTTAGACATGTGCGAGCGCCGGCTCGGTAAGAGTCGACGGATATTTCGCCGGAGGGGGGTGTCAACGACTCAATGGCAGCCAAGAAGAAGACCATGAAGAAGAAGTCCTCGTCCAAGAAGAAGAAGTAAGCTTCGTTCATTCGGACTCATATCAGGCGTGGCCCAACAGGGCCACGCCTTTTTTCTTGAGAACCAATCCCCTAATTGAAAGGGGGTGCCCCGCGATGGCTGCCAAGAAGAAATCCAAGAAAAAGTCCAGCAAAAAGAAGAAGAAATAGACGAAAACCCGATCGTCGCACTCGCGAACCGGCTGCGTAGCCGCCGCGAGCTCGACGCCGCAATCGACGCCGCAATCGACGCCGCCACCGCAAGCGAGGGCGGCGTCGCCGACCCAGGCGCTCTCTCCACCGAGAGCCGGCTGCGCGCGTTCGGCGACGACCTTCAGCGCGGGATCAAGTTGCTCGGCTCGATCCTCGGGCCTCGCGCGGTTACCTTCGTTCGCCTGGAGAAACCGCTGCGAATTCGGCTGCGGTTCCGCGACGAGCGCGTCGCCCTGGACGTCGACGCCGCCCGGGAGCTCGTCGTCGTCAGCGGCCTCACCCTCGACGGCGAGTATCAGTTCGACACCGGCGCCGCGACGCCGTCGCTCCTCAACCTCTCGAAGCTCTCGACCGAGGAAGGCTACCGCGAGCCGCTCACCCCTTCTTCCCTTTTGAAGCGCCTTGCGCAGGACGCCGAGCTCCCGCCACCTTCTTCGCCGGACGCCGGGCCGCTAACGTTTTAGCCCGCAGCGGCACGGTCGGGCAAAGCGCATTGAGAGGACAGCTCTCGCAGAGTGGCCACGGCGCCTTGCACAGGGCTCGCCCGTGGAGGA
Source organism: Vulcanimicrobiota bacterium (assembly GCA_019233165.1). Taxonomy (GTDB): domain Bacteria; phylum Vulcanimicrobiota; class Vulcanimicrobiia; order Vulcanimicrobiales; family Vulcanimicrobiaceae; genus JAFAMS01. The sequence goes on from JAFAMS010000229.1 coordinate 4,683, forward strand.
TCATCCAATGGCTGACGAGGTGCTTCTTCTGCTCCGGGACGATCTTGTCGAGATCCCCCTCGACGTCGCGGGGTGTTTTCCCTAACGTCATGCCGAGTCGGTGCGAGACGCGAAAGACGTGCGTGTCGACCGCGATCGTCGGTTCTTTGTAGACGACCGAGAGCACGACGTTCGCCGTCTTGCGGCCGACGCCGGGGATCGTCTCGAGCGTCTCGCGGTCGCGCGGGACTTTTCCGTCGCAGCGCTCGACGAGCGCCTTCGCTGCGTTGACGATGCTCTTGGCCTTCATTCGGAAAAAGCCGGTCGGCTTGATGATCTTCTCGACGTCGGCGAGCTTCGCGCCGGCGAGCGCCTGCGGCGTTGGGTAGCGCTCGAACAAAAACGGCGTGACGCGGTTGACGCCGGCGTCGGTCGTTTGCGCCGAGAGAATCACCGCGATTAGGAGCGTGAACGGGTCCTCGTAGTCCAGCGCCGTCTTGGCGTCCGGGTACGACTTTTCCAGGATCTTCAGCTCCTCGCGGGCGGCCTCGAGTGGGACCTTCTTCTTCGGAAACGGTATCGACGGCACGCCTGTTATGATGCTTCGATGCCGTTCCTCAAGCAAGACCCCACCGTTCCGCCCGGCCAGACCGTCACGACGGGCTTTCCCGTCCTGCACGTCGGCGACGTCCCGCCGATCGACGCCAAGACGTGGAAGCTCCGTGTTTTCGGTCTCGTCGAGAACCCGTTCGAGCTTTCGTGGGACGAGCTGCGCGCGATGCCCTCAAAGACCTGGCACGGCGACATCCACTGCGTGACGCGCTGGTCGAAGAAAGAGACCGACTGGAAAGGCGTCCCGTTCGCCGAGATCGTCGCGCGTGCCAAGCCGAAATCGAACGTCACGCACGTCATCCAGCACGCCGACAACGACTACACGACGAACCTTCCGCTTAGCGTGATGCTCGACGACGACGTGATGGTCGTCTACGAATTCGACGGAAAGCCGATCGAGCCGGTTCACGGAGGGCCCGTGCGGATGCTCGTCCCCAAGCGCTACTTTTGGAAGAGCGCCAAATGGCTGCACGGCCTCGAGTTTCTCGACCACGACGTCAAGGGCTTTTGGGAAGTCCGCGGCTACAACAACGACGCGGATCCTTGGAAGGAAGAACGCTACAGCGACTTGCCGAGCTGGTTCGGTTAGTTGCTGAAGGTCCCGATCAGGGTGACGCCGGTCGGCGACGTAAGCGAATCGATCGCATAGACGAACAGGCTCGTATCCGAGTTGTACGGGAGCGATTGATTCACGTTCGCCGGATCGATCCCGGTAACGGGGAACGCACTCGGTGTCGTGGACGGGATCGGGATCGCCGGCCCCGGGACGACGGCGGCGTAAATTCGCGGCACGTACCCCGTCGAGCTCGGGCTCACCGACGGCGTCGGTGAAGGCGACGGCGTGATCACGGGGACCGGCGTCGAGGTCGTAACGATCGTCGGTCCCACGAAAAACCCGATCCCCGGCGGCCCGACGACCGCGGCCTGGCTCGTAAGCCCGAAGAACGATTGCTGCGTGCTCGACGACGAGCTGAAGAGGATCGAGCCGAGCCGCAGGTAGACCGGCGGATTCGAAAGCGCGATCGAGCCGACGTCCAAACCGTTCGGCGACGCCAAGTTCGCGCTCGGCGACGCGTGATGGAAGACGATCGCGTAGGTCCCGCTCGAATTGGTAATCGTCGGCTCGATGAAAGCGCCGAGATTCAGCCCGGCCGAGCCCACGACTTTGGAGCGTCCCTCGACGACGATCGTAAGATTCGTCCCGGGCGCGGTTCCCAGCTGGAACGTCTGCGCCGCGCCGGTTGAGGTCGGCGGGAAGATGTTGACCTGCGTCCCGGTTTGGACGAACGCAACTTGCGGGAGCGGGTTCGTCCCGACGACTTGCGTCCCATACGAGCTGATCTGGCCGTACGCGAGGTTCTTGACCACCGCCGTCCCGTTGACGAGGACGTCGATCGGACCGGCGTCGGGAGAGCCGTTAATGTACCGGATATTCGCGTTTCCGGAGACGTTGCTCGACGTGGACGAGCCGTTGCCGTTGCAGGCGGCGAGCATCAACGAAACGGCGGCGACCAGCAGCCCCGCGGTGATCCGGAATCGGTTCAACTTCTCTCCTTTACGAGGTCCAGCAAGCGCGGTTCGGAACGACCCGCCGCGCCCCTCTAACGGAGGCTGATACCCGAATCGTCGCGGTTCACGAAGCCGTCGCGTTCCAATCCCGCCAAGATCTCTCGCAAGGGGTAGCGCTGCAAGGCCCCGTTCCCGGCGAGCAGCGTCTCGAGCTCGTGCTCGGAGAGCTTGCTTCCCGGCTGGACTTCGCGCAGGCGATCCAAGACGCGTCCGCGCGCATACCGGCGGGTCTGCTCGAACGGCAGAACCGCTTGCGGCCCTCGCCGCTTGCTTTGGAGATGTTCCCGAGCGGCTTCCGCGACCGTCTCCGCGCTGAGCGGCGCCGCGGCGCACCATGGCTGTAGCGGACAGCTCCGGCACTTCGGCGCTCGCGCGGTGCACGTCGTCGCGCCAAGATCCATCAGCGCCGAGTTCCAGTCGTGCGCGCGTCCGCGTGCCAGCAACGCTCGCGCCGTCGAATCGATCTCGATCGCGTTCGCTTTCGGCGGATACTCGAAACCGAAGCGCAAGCGATGGACGATGCGGCGCACGTTTACGTCGATCGCGACGTCGTCGGTTTCGAAGGCGAAAGCGCGAACGGCAGCAACGGTGTAACCTCCGATCCCGGGAAGCTTGCGCAAGGCGGCGACGTCGGAGGGAAGGACGCCGTCGTGACGCTCCACGACGGTCTTCGCGAGCTCGTGGAGCCGCACCGCGCGCAAGTTGTAGCCGAGCCCCTTCCAAGCGCGCACGACGTCGGCGCGTTCGGCCGCCGCCAGCGCGCGGAACGAACCAAAACGCGCGACGAAGCTTTCGTACGCAGGGATCACTCGCTCGACTTGCGTTTGCTGGAGCATGAACTCGCTGACGATGATGCAGTACGGATCGCGCGAGCCGCGCCAAGGCAAATGGGAACGTCCGTTCTCGGCGTACCACGCGAGCAACGTTTCACGGAGGGCCTGCATGGGAGTTAGGCCGCGAGTGCGGCGCCGATACGCTTGATCCCTTCGGAAATTTCCGCTCGCGACACAGGTGTGAGCGCGAGCCGCAAGCTATGGTCTCCCCCCGAGTTGGCATAGAACGCTTCACCGAAAAGAAACGAGGCGCCGTGGCGCTCGGCATTGTCGAGCAGGGCTCGCGCGCGTAGCTCGCGCGGCGTCGTCGCCCACAAATAGAATCCTCCGTGCGCCGGCCACACCCGCACGGCCTCAGGCCAGTACCGGCGAACCGCCTCGTCGGCGATCGCACGGCGTTGCGCGAGCTCTTCGCGCAACGCGACGAGATGCTCGTCGTACGGACCTCTGAGATAATCATGGACGCCGGCTTGCATGTACATACTCGACGCCATGTCGATCGACTGCTTGCGCAGGAGCAGCCGCTCGAAGATCGTTCGTGGTGCCGTCAGCCACCCGAGACGAAGTGAGGGCGCGATCGTCTTCGAAAACGTGCTGACGTACACGACGTAATCGGCGGTCTGCGCAACGAGCGGGTGTCGCGCTGCAGTCGCCAGCTCGCCGTACGGATCGTCCTCGACGATTGGGACGCCGGCTCGCTTTGCAAGGGTGACGAGCCGCTCGCGACGATCTTCGTTCATCGTCACGCCGGTCGGGTTGTGCAGCGACGGCATCGTATAAATGAAGCGTGGGCGCCGCGTGCGCAGGATCGCCTCAACGTGATCGACGCGCATCCCGTCGTCGTCGACGGCGACCGGGATCGCGCGCAGGCCGGCGATCTGAAAGATCTGAAGAGCGCCCGGATAGGTCGGCGCTTCGACGATGATCTCGTCCCCGGGCTCCGCGAGGCTCTGCGCGACCAGCGTGATCCCCTGCGTCGAGCCGGTGAGGATCAACACGTCGCGGGCCTCGAGGGCGCAGCCCCGGCGCTGCATCCGCTCGGCGATCGCGGCGCGCAGCGGCGCATAGCCTTCGCTGTCGCCATACGAAAGAACGAACCCCTCGTTCCCGCCGACCCGGCGGAACGATTCGGTAAGATCGGCGAGCGGAGACGGCTGCGCCGGCGGGACCCCCTGAACGAACGCGATCCGGCGGCGTCCGTTCGTGAGCGCGTCC
>JAFAMS010000236.1 GCA_019233165.1 Vulcanimicrobiota bacterium
GCGAAACGCGTGGCGTCTCCCTAGCGGAATGTCGGACCACCCCGTCTCCCGGCAGCCCTGCTATCGCGGACGTCGACGTCTCGTGCGTCCCTCGACTTCGCGCCTGCGGCGCTACGCTCGGGATGACACCAGTGGGCTAGTTCTCGGTCTTCGCGTCGCTCCGGGGTAGCGAGAATTGGACGAGTGCCGAGACGGGAGCAAGGCCGCGGGAGATCACTGCGTAGACGTGGACTTTGAGGCCTAGCTCTTCGAGGCGCGATTTGGCGGCGAGGACCTCGCGGGCCGAGGTTACGACGTCCTCGAGGAGGAGGACGCGCTGGCCTTTTTCGTACGCGCCTTCGACGTATTCGTCGGCGAACGCGCCGTACGATTTAGGCGTTTTTCGGACGGCGATCATCGGCAGGTTCGTCATTTGCGAGACGGCGGTCGCGATGATCACGCCGCCTAGCTCGGTGCCGGCGACGATATCGGGATTGACTTCGGCAATTATCGGCGTGAAGAGGCGGGCGATCCGGCGCAGAACGTGCGGGTCGCTGAAGAGCCGGAATTTGTCGATGTAGTAATCGCTGCGCGCGCCGCCGGCGAGGACGTAGTCGCCGCGCGTCAAGGCTCGCTCGACGATGATCTGCTTTAGCCATCGGAGGTCGGGGAGACGCGAAAGCGGCGAATCCGGGTTCCCCGGCGGGCGATCGTCGCGCAAGCCTAGATCTCCCATTCCCAAGAGTTCCACGCTTCGTTGACCGGATTCGGTGCGAAGCCCTTGAAATCGACCGAGATCGACTGCACCTGGCGCGGCCACCACAAGAAGTCCTGGGGCATGTCCTCATAGATCCGGGTTTGGATCGTCTCGTATGCCTTCTTCCGCGTCGCCTCGTCGTAGTGCTCGAGCGCCTGGTTCTCGGCCGCGTCGGTCGCGTGGTTGCAGTAGAGCGTGTAGTTGTTGCCTTCGGGCGGAAACGACCGGCACATGAACAGGACGCTGTCGTCGGGATCGATTCCGGCGACCCAGCCGGACATGTTCAGGTCGTACTTCGCGTTGGAGAGGATCCCGCCGGCGCCCTTGGGAGCGAATAGCTGCGTGCCCAGGTACGACTTGGGGAGGGTCTCGATGCCGACCGCTTTGAGGTAAGCCTGGATCAAGACGACGCCGGAGCGGCGGGTGACGTTCGTGTGGTTGTACACGAGGCTCAAGCTCAAGCGCCGGCCGTTCTTCTGCATGACGCCGTCCGGGCCGGGCTTCCACCCGGCTTCCCCGAGGAGCGCGCGCGCGGCGGCGGGATCGTACGGGTACGTTTTTCCGCCGACGTGTGCCCACATGAAATCGGGATGCTCGTCGTCCGCGGCGTTCGCCGAATCGTAGGTGAGCTTGGTGACCATCGCCTGTTTGTCGATCGCCTTCGCGATCGCAATCCGCACCTTCGGATCGGCGAGGATCGGGTTGGTCATGTTGAAGAGGATGCCCTCGTACTGATTGTGCTCGATCAACAAGTTCTTGATATCCGGCGAGGCGTTCTTCAGCTGTCCGTAGAGCTGCGGCGAGGTCTCGAAGATCCAGTCGATCTCGTGCGTTCGCAGCTGGTTCATCTCGGTGTTCTCGTCGGGGATGATCTTGATGATTATTTTTTGGAGCTTCGGCTTGCCCATGAAGTAATCGTCGTTGGGGACGAACTCGAGATGGTCGCCGCGCACCCATTTGGAGAATTTGAAGGGCACCGTTCCGACCGGCTGATTGTTGAACGCCGCGGTGTTGATGTTCGGCAAGTTGCCGAGCAAGTGCTCGGGTATGATGAACATCGGCGTGTCGCTCTCGGCGAAGAAGGTGTTGACGGCCGGCGAGAAGCGCTGTTTGAGATGGAAGACGGCGGTATGGTCGTCGGGAGTGTCGATGCTGCGGACGAGGTTGTAGCCGCTGCGCGTGCTCACGTTGTTCGCCGGATTCATGATCGCTTGCCACGTGAACTTGACGTCCTTGCTCGTGAACGGCTCGCCGTCGTGCCATTTCACCTCGTGCCGCAGTTTGTACGTTACCGTCAGTCCGTCTTTGCTGATCCCGCCGTTCTCGAGCGTCGGAACCTCGGCGGCGAGGACCGGGATCTCTTTCTTTCCCGTCGCGTCCACCGTGATGAGCGGATCGTAGACGAGGCGGTCGATCATCACCTC